>NZ_LAJE02000172.1 GCF_000970465.2 Devosia insulae DS-56 | reverse complement strand
TCACCGCGCCCAGCTACTCGCACATCCCCGATCGCAAACGGCATCCCAATGACCTCCAAGTTGGCAATGCCACCTTGAATCACAGCTCGCCGATGACCCCAAACCACTTCCGTGCATGCCGTAGCCCTCAAGGGGGAGGGGAGCTGCCTTCCGTAGGTGTCCAATGACGTTGCGCACTCGCCCGGAGGACGAAGCCGATGATCTCGGCCACCGCTTCGTAAAGCTCGATCGGAATCTGCTCGTCGAGTTCGACGCTCGCCAGCGCTTCGGCGAGCGGGCCGTTGGCCTCGATGACGACGCCGGCCTCGCCGGCCACCTCGACGATGCGGCGGGCCAGCTCGCCCCGCCCCTTGGCAATGATGCGCGGCGCATCGCGGGTACCGCGCTCATATTCCAGAGCGACGGCGAGGCTGATCGGCTTTGGGGTATCGGTCATCGGGCGCTGTCCAGCAATTGACCAGTGGCACGGACGGCGGCTTGCGGTGCGCCGCGTCGCACCCTGATGGAACCGACATCGAGGCCGTGGCGCGCCAGCGCCGGGGCGAGTTCGGGCAACATCGCCTCGAGCGCATCGGCCGTCGCCGGGTCGGCGGCCCAGAGCGAGACATTAGCGCTGCGGCCGAGCAACGCCACCTCGGCACCGACTTCGCCGGTGGCGGCGAAATTGAGCGCGAAGCGCATGCGCCAGCCGCGTTCGGCGGGCGTGCGCTTATGCTTGCCGTCACGCTCGACCAGCAGTTGCAGGATGCCGGTTTCGGCGCCGAGCTGCATCGGCACTTCCACCCGGAACTCGGCAGCCGGTGCCATTGCATTGGGGCGCGCGGCGTCGGCAGGGTTCGAAGCCAGCTGCAGTAATTTCACGCGCGAGAGCGCCGCGTCGGCGTGACCGAGCAGTTGCCGGGCGGTTTCGACAGGCTCCTCAGCCAGCGGCGGCGCAGGCTGGGTGGAAGGGGCGCGGACGGGTTCGCCCTTCAGCGGCGGGGGCGGACGGCGCGTTACCGGCGCGACGGCCTCGACTTCGCCGCCGAGGAAGCCGGAGAGCGCGGAGCGCAACTGCAGCAGGGCGGACTTGGCATCGGTGGGGGTACGAATGCCGGGCTCGGTGATGATGCCGGTCCGCAGCACGGCGTCGCGTAGCATCTTGCCGTCGGGCGGCGCGCGGTTGAGATCAAGCCGGGTGCCGAGCAGCATGGCGATGGCTTCGAGAGCGGGACGGGGCAATGCCGCTGCGGTGGGCGTGGCGAGTGTCGCGAGACGGGCGATCAGCGGCAGAACGCTGTCCTGGCGCGCTGCGGCCTGGACCGGATCGGCGAGGATCTGCGCGAGCGGTGGGGAGGTGGGCAGCGGAGCCGGGCGCGGGGTCGATATGGGCGGCGCGACCACTGGCGGTGGCAGTGAGGCTGCTGGCAGAGGTGCGGGGGTCGGCGGCGCCGGCGTGGATACGAGCTGCGGCGTACTCGCTGGCGCCGGACCGCCGGGGACAGCTGGAATGGGCTGCGGCGCGACCGTGGTGACCGCGGGCTGCGGCGCCGACTGTAGTGTCGGACTGCTCGTCGCGGGAGCATTGGTCGCAGGGGCCGTCGGCGCAGGCACCGGAAATTGGGCCGCTGCGGGCGGCGTGAGCGCCGCAGCCGGCACAGGCGGTGTCGAGGCGGCGGCAGGCGTGGTCGGTTGGCTGAGCTGCGGAACTATCACCGCCGCCGCTGGCACTGGTTGGGCTGGCGTTGCCTGCGCTGGGGTCGGCTGCGCTGGTGCTGGGTGGGCCGGCGCTGGTGGCAGCATTGGTGCTGCTGGGGCCGGCACCGATAGCGACGCCTGTGCTGCTGGGGCTGACGCTGGTGGCAGCGCTTGTGCTGCTGGGACCGGCGTCGTGGCGACGGTCGCCAGTTGAGCCGTGGCCTGGGCGACCGGCGGCGGCGCGACTGCTTGTGGCGCTGGGATCGCTGGCGCTTGAGCGGCCAGGATAGGCTGAGCCTGGGCGGGGGTCGGCGTCACTGGAGCAGCCGAAGAAGCGGACGGCGCCGGCGTTGCTGCGACCGGTGGTGCGCTGAGCGGTGGCGGTGCAAGGGGTGCAAGTTGTGTAGCCGCCGGAACCGGTGGAGGCAGCACCGGTGTCGCGGCAGGCGCCGGTGCCGCTGCAGGCAGCGGCAGCAGCGGCTGCTGCTGTACTGGCGGCGCGGGCGGAGCCGGCTGGGCGACTGCGGGTTGCGGCTGCACGGTGACGGTGACGGCAGGCTGGCCAGTCGGGGTCGGGGTGATCGTCAGCGTCACCGCGGTGTTGACCGGCAGCGGCGTCTCGAGCTTCAGCACGAAGCTTTCGCCCTTGGCGGTGAGCTGGGTCAGGCCGCCGGCGAGTTGCGCGGTGACCTTGGCGTCGATGCTCTGGCCGAGGCGGAGCATCAGCGCGTCAAGGCTGGCGCGCGCCAGCTTCACCGCCGCCAGCGCCGGATCGACGGCGGGCTCGGTGCGGCCGATCAGCTGGAGCAAAGCAGTGGCGACATCGGACATGCCGCCACCATGCAGGGAGTCGGGTTAACGGGAGTTAACTTCTCGGGCTCGGAGTGTGTGGCAAGGCCCCCTCACCCGGCCCTGCGGGCCGACCTCTCCCCCAAGGGAGAGGTGGTGCATAGGCACGATCCCGCCACAGCGCACCTCTCCCTCGGGGGAGAGGTCGGCCGAAGGCCGGGTGAGGGGGCCTTACCCACGCGCAGCCGTCAGTGATGCGCCCCCTTCATTTCGCGCAGCTCTTCGACCGAGCGGACCACCTTGCGGGCGGCGCCGGCCCAGTCGCGGGTTTTCACCGTGGCCTTTTCCAGCCGGGCCTCGGCGGCGGGGACGGCATCGGCGTATTGCGGCAGCCACTGCGCCTGGGCGACCACCATTTCGTCGACCATCTGCCAGACCTCGTCCGGGGTGCAGATGGCGCCGACCAGCGGATCATGCAGCACGGCGAGCTTCAGCATGTCGATATTGCCGGTCATTGCGGCTTCGACACTCATGCGCTGAACCGAGATCGACACCGAGCAGGTGGCGGCGCAGGCGATCGGCAACTCGATGCCTTCGACCATGTTGATGCCGAAGCGATCGACGAAGCCGGGGCTTTCGATGATGGCGTCAGCCGGCAGGTTCTTGATGATGCCGTTGTTGCGGCGGTTGAAGTGGCCGCGATAGGTGCGGCCGGTCTCGCGCGCTTCGATGATGTAGCTGGCGTGCTCGGTGGTACGCTTGTGCTCCGACAGCAGCTTGGTGGCTTCTGCCTTGAACTTGGGGAAATCGGTCTCGAACCAGTTCCGCCGTTCGGTCGAGTGGCGCAGATAGCCGCCGGTCTCGCCGTGGATCCAGTCGCTCATGTCGATCCAGCGCGAGATTTCCTCGGGGCGCTTGCGGTACCAGGGCAGGTATTCGCTGAGGTGGCCATTCGACTCGGTCGAATAGACGCCAAAACGCTTCAGCACGTCGATGCGGACCTTTTCCTGCTTGGAATAGACCGGGTGTTTCTCGAAGCCGGCGATCAGCTCGTCCGCCTCGATCTTGCGGCCCTTGGCGCGGATATCGATGTACCAGGTCTGGTGGTTGATGCCCGAGCACACATAGTCGAGGTCGCGGTCGTCGACACCGAGCACCTGGGCGATCTGATGGGCGCCGTGCTGCACGCCATGGCAGAGGCCGACCACATCGACACCGCCATAGAGATCAGCGGCCCAGGTGTTCATCGCCATCGGGTTGGCATAGTTGAGGAACAGCGCGCCAGGCTCGGCGACCTCGCGGATATCCTTGCAGAAATCGAGGATCACCGGGATGTTGCGCTGGCCGTAGAGGATGCCGCCGGCGCAGATGGTGTCGCCGACGCACTGATCGACGCCGTACTTCAGCGGGATGTTGACGTCGGTGGCGAAAGCCTCGAGCCCGCCGACCCGGACACAGCTCATGATGTAGCGCGCGCCCGATAGCGCCTCGCGCCGGTTGGTGGTGGCGGTGACCTTGGCCGGCAGGTTGTTGACCGCCACGATCGACGAGATGATCTGGTGGATCATGTCGAGGTTATGGGCGTTGATATCGGTCAGCGCGAACTCGACATCGGCGAATTCCGGCACCTTGAGCAGATCCGAGATCAGGGTCTTGGTGAACCCGACCGAACCGGCGCCGATGATCGCGACTTTGAACGACATGGCGTTCCTCCCCTTTGCAATTGGCCTCCATCTAGCGGCAAGGCGGGTCGCTGGTGTAGAGGAAAGACATGCGATCGCGGGTAATTTCATGCTGTCCGACCTGATTGCCCATGGGCACAAGATCCAGACCATCGCGCCGCCGCGGGGGCCGCTGGGCTTTCATGTGATGGCCACCGGCGCCGGGTTCGAGAAGCGCGTCAACGAGGTCTACAACTGGGAGGGGCTGAAGCGCGGCGACGTACCGTTCGTCATTATCCAGCACACCATCGCCGGGCGCGGCGAGCTCGACTACGCCGGCGCCCGGCACGTGCTGCTGCCCGGCTCGACCATGGTGCTGAGCTTTCCGCATGCCAACCGCTACTGGCTCGATCGCGGGCAGACCTGGGAATATTTCTGGATCGGCGCCAATGGCCGCGAGGCGTTGCGACTGATGCGGGCGATCATCGATCTCAGGGGACCGGTGGTGACGCCTGCCGCAAGCGCGGTGGACCGCATGGCGGAGGCCTGTGTGCGGCTGATGCGATCGCCCGAACTGCTGAGCGGCGAGGCCTCCGCGGCGGCGTATGAGGCGATGATGGCACTGCATGACGGGCTGTTCGGCGCGACGCCAGCCATCACCAATGTGGCGCCGCCGATTGCCCGGGCGCAGAGTTTTATCGCCGAGCACCTGGGCGAGCCGCTGGGGGTAGATCGGCTGGCGCGGGTAGCGGGGCTTAGCCGGGCGCATTTCGTCAGGCGTTTTGGCGACGAGACCGGGCAGAGCCCGTCGGATTTCGTCTTCGCGGCGCGGATGGAACGGGCAACGCGGCTGCTGATCGCCACCGATCAGCCAGTCGCCGCCATTGCTGCTGCCACCGGATTTGCCAACGGGAACTATTTCGCCAAGGCGTTCCGCCGGCTCAATGGCATCTCGCCCAGCGACTATCGCTCCGCTGCTGCATCCGGGCGGTGATGCCCCGGCTAGTACTTAGCGTCGATTAGGGGTTGTTTATCCATTGCTGCATAGCATGATAGCCACCCGAACTCTCCGGTTCGGAGGGCCTGATGGTTGTGAAGCGGTCTCCCGTCCAGCACGTCGCTCGCCCCGAGCCGCCGGAATCGCTTGCCGCATTGGTGGCGGCCAACGAGCGGCTGCAGCGTTTCGCGGCGGAGCTGGCCGGCGAGCAGCAGCGGGCCCAGGTGGAGCGCAGCTGGCTGCGCACCATGATCGACCAGGTGCCGGATTACCTCTACATCAAGGACAAGGACGCGCGCTTCGTCATCGCCAACCGCGCCGTGGCGGCGGACCTCGGGCATGGCGACCCCAATACTCTGATCGGCAAATCCGACCTCGACGTGCATCCGCCCCAGCTGGCGCGGCGCTACTACGAGGATGACATGAGCGTCATCCGTGGCGAGAAGGCGCTGATCGACCACGAGGAATACGTCGTCCGCCCGGACGGCACGCAGCTTTGGCTGTCGACCTCGAAACTGCCGCTGCGCAACCCCGAGGGTCAGATCATCGGGCTGGTGTGCAGCGCCCGCGACATCACCGAGCAGCGCCGCACCCAGGCGCATATCCATTTCCTCGCCTACCATGACTCGCTGACCGGGTTGCCCAACCGGGCGCAGTTCGAGCGCGACCTTGCGGGGCTTGCCGGGCGGGCCGCTGAGGGAGTGCCAGCGACGCTGGTGCTGATCGACCTCGACCGGTTCAAGCATATCAACGACACGCTGGGGCACGTGGCGGGCGACGACCTGCTGCGGCAGCTGGCCAACCGGCTGTTCCAACTGGTCGGTCCGGCGGGGACACTGGCGCGGGTGGGGGGCGACGAATTCGCTATCCTCCTCTCGGGGCCAGCGGCAGGCGCGGCGGAATCGATGTGCCGCGCCATCCAGCTGCAGCTCGGGCGGCCGTTCCGGCTGTTCGACGATCCGGCCTTCATCACCGCCAGCTTCGGCATCGCCCCGTGGCAGCCGGGATCGGACGCCTTCAGCATGCTGCGCGAGGCTGACATCGCGCTCTACGAAGCCAAGGCACGCGGCCGCGGCCGCTGGGAGGTGTTCACCCCGCCGATGGCCGAAACGGTCGAAGAGAAGCGGCGGATCGAGCAGGACCTGCGCCGGGCGCTCGACACCGGCGGCGAGTTGAGGCTCGAGTACCAGCCGATCTTTGCCACCGACGGCCGCACTGTGGCAGGGGCCGAGGCGCTGGTGCGCTGGGAGCACCCCGAGCGCGGCCGGCTGGCGCCTGACGTGTTCATCGGCGTCGCCGAAGAACGCGGGCTGATCGAGAGACTGGGCGAATGGGTGCTCGAGGAAGCGTGCCGCATGCTGGCGCGGACTACTATCCCCTGGGTAGCCGTGAACGTCTCGCCGGTAGAGCTCAGGAGCCGCCGCTTCGTCGACCGGGTGATCGAGCAGTTGCGGCAATTGGGGATCGACCCGGCGCGACTGCAGCTCGAAATCACCGAGGGGGTGCTGCTCGATACCTCGGAGGCGACCGAAGCCGGGCTGACCCGGCTGCGGACGGCCGGCATCCGGCTGGCGCTCGACGATTTCGGCACCGGCTATTCGTCGCTCAACTACCTGCGCCGCTACAATGTCGACAAGCTGAAGATCGACCGCTCATTCGTCGGCCAGCTCGGCCAATCCAGCGATGCCGAGGTGATCGTCAGGACCATTATCGACCTGGCGCGCTCATTGAACATGAAGGTCACAGCCGAGGGCGTCGCCACCGAACAGCAGCGCGACTACCTGGTGGCGCGCGGTTGTCACGAGCTGCAGGGGTACCTGCTGTCACAGCCACTGCCGCTGGAGGCGTTTCTCGAGTTTACGGGGATCGCGGCTTGAGTGACGCAGGCTGTTCCATCACTCACCGGCGTCATTCCCGCGTAGGCGGGAACCTAGTGGGATGCCGCAGCACTCGCGGGGGCCGAGAGATCCCACTGGTCCCCGCCTACACGCATAGGCGCTAAGTTATGGTTGGTGGGCTTGGGGATTGTCACCGTCGATCCCTTGGCGATCGTGGCTTTCCCCTCATCCGGCGCTACGCGCCACCTCCGGGCGAGGGCTTTGCCCTCGTCCCGCGACCCCGACGGGGAGAAGAATCCGGAGAGCCCAGCGATCGCCTCTTTTCCTCTCCCCGACGGGGAGAGGGTGGATCGGCCGAAGGCCGAGACGGGTGAGGGGTTGGCGGCCACCGAACCATCCCCAACAGCACCTAACTTAGCGCACATGCGCCTGCGCGGGGATGACGCCGGTGGGTAGGCCCACAATGACCGAGGCGTGAAGCACCCTACCCCCCAAGTATCTTCCGCGCCCGCGCCACGATTGGGGCATCCACCATCCGACCATCGAGCTGAAACGCGCCCGCATGCTCCGCCGCGGCAGCAATCACCCGCTGGGCCCATTCGCGTTCGGTTTCGCTGGGCGAGAAGCCGGCGTTCAGCACCGCGACGGCCGAGGGGTGGACACAGGTGGCGCCATCGAAGCCATGCGCCTTGGCCTCGGCGGCGGCGGCGGCCAGCGCCTCGAGATCGGTGTAATCGGCGCTCGATTGCAACAGGCCGAAGCTGAGCTTTCTCTCCGCCTTGGCGGCGTAGTGCAGCAGCAACTTCGGATGGCGGAGGACATCGGGCGTCGGGGTGGCGCCGAGTTCGGTAGCCAAATCCTCGCTTCCGAGCAGCAGGCCGATGACGCGGTGGTTGGCGGCGATGGCTCGCGCGTCGAGCAGCGCAGCGGCGCCCTCAATCAAGGCAAGAAAGCTCATCGCGGGGCGACCGAGCTTCGCCTCCTCGGCCCGCAGTGCGCCGGCAAGCGCGTCGAGAGCGGCGGAGGAACTGGCCTTGGCCACCATCAGGCCGGTCGCCCCGGCACGGCAGGCGGCGAGCGCATCCTCGCGCTGGCGAAGGCCGGCGTTGATGCGGACGAAAACCGCGGCGCCGTTGCGGCCGACGGCGGGGACAGTGGTCGCGAGGTTGCCCCGCGCCGCGTCCTTGTCTGCCTCCGGCACCGCATCCTCGAGGTCGAAAACGACGGCATCGGCGCCGCGCTCATGCGCCTTGGCGACGAAGCGTTCGGAATGGGCAGGGACGTAGAGCAGCGAGCGGAGCGCCATCACAGCACTGTAGCAGGATCGACGCCGGCTTCGCGCAACACTTCGGCAGTGTGCTCACCGAGCTCGGGCGCTGGGCGGCGGAACGTGCCGGGGGTTGCGCTGAGGCGCGGCAGGATGTTGTGCATCGGCAGGGCGCCGAAATCCTTGTCTTCGACATCGACAATGATGCCGCGGTCAATGAAATGCTGGTCACTCGCGATATCGGCAATCGAGTAGATCGGGCCGACGGTGGCGCCGGCCTCACGCATGATCGCGAGCGCCTCGTCATGGCTATGGCGCCCGAACCATTCGCCGACCGCCGCATCGACGAGGTCGCGGTGTTTCACCCGGTCGGAGTTGGTCGCAAAGCGCGGATCGCTGTTCATCTCCGGTTTGCCGATCACCTCGAAGATGCGGCGGGCGACCTGCGGGGTGGAGCCCGAGAGCGCAACGTACTTGCCGTCGCTGCAGCGATAGACGTTGCGCGGCGAGGCGGTGTTGGAGGCAGAGCCGGAGCGTTCCTTGACCTTGCCGGTCACTTGGTAGATCGCGGCTTCCGGACCGAGCACGGAATACATCGGTTCGAGCAGGCTGAGATCGATGACCTGCCCCTTGGCCTTGCCCCGGAAGCGCGCGAACAGCGCGGTGACGGTGGCGTTGGCGCCATAGACCCCGGCGATCATGTCGGCCAGCGCCAGCGGCGGCAGCACCGGTTCGCGATCCGGGAAGCCAGTGCGGTAGGCAAAGCCGCTCATCCCTTCGACGATGGTGCCGAAGCCCGGGAACTGCGCGTAAGGGCCGGTCTGGCCGAAGCCGGAAATACGGACGACGATCAGGTTCGGGTTGGCGGCGAGCAGCGCGTCGGGCGCGAGGCCCATCTCCTCGAGTGTGCCGGGGCGGAAATTCTCGATGAAGACGTCGGCAGTCGCGAGCAGCGCCTTGAGCGCCGCCATGTGCGGGGCTTCCCGCAGGTTGAGCTGCACCGAGCGCTTATTGCGGCCGTAGGTTTTCCAGTAGAGAGAGTGCCCATCATCGCGCCATTCGCGCAGCGGATCCCCCTGCGGCGGCTCGATCTTGATGACGTCGGCGCCGAAATCGGCGAGCTGCAGGCTGAGCATGTTGCCGGCGACGAGGCGGGATAGATCGATGACACGGATGCCGTCGAGCGGGCCGGCGGCGAGGGGGTTGAAGGGGATGGTCATGGGGTGTTGGTGCCGACTGCAGCAGACGGCCCCCTCCCGGCCTCCCCCATAAAGGGGGAGGTGAAGAGTCGAGGCTGTGGCGCGTCGGTGCCAGAAACTGGATGCGGCACCTCCCCCTTTATGGGGGAGGATGGGAGGGGGCCGTCTGTCGAGGCCCGTTTCACAGCTCAACCACTTCCAGCCGCGCCACGGTCATCCGCCCCGCCGAAGCCATGCGCAGGCCGGCCTGCCCGTAGCGGAACTGGCCGTCGGTCGCCGAGACCAGCGCCTTGCCGTCGACGCTGAGCGTCAGCTTATCGCCGACCACAGTCAGCGCCAGCTTATGCGCTTCACCCGACTTCACCACGAACGGCGCCCAGGCCAGCACCGTCGTGCCATGGTCCTGCTTCAGGATCACCGCTTCGCCATCCTGGAAGCCGGCCGCGTAGAAGCGGGACGTGCCCTGCACCCGCGCCGCGACGAGATGGGATTTGCCGGCGAGCGGAGTGAGGTCGGCGGTGACGGTGACATCGCGGAGATAGCCGTTGCCGGTCCAGGCGTCGGCGTCTTCGGCGGTGTGGGCGTGGATGACCCCGTCCTGCAGCGACCAGTGGCCGCGGTTCCAGGTGAAGCGGGTGATGCCGCCCCATTCCTGCTTTTCGGTTTTGGGATCGATGGCGAGCTTGCCCTTCCCCGACACCGAGAACTCGGCGAGGTAGAGCCGGCCGAGGAACTTCAGGCGCCCAAAATACTCGACCAGGACGCCGATCTCGTCGATCGCCTCGTCACCCTCGGGGATCGTGAACTCATAATCCTGCCAGCCCGCGGAGCTCGGGACGTGCCAGGCGCCGGTTTCGACGATCTCGCCGGAAATGGCGCGCCGCACATAAGGCGCGACGCGGAGGTTGCCGTCGCCGTTCCAGGGGTCGAGCTGCAGCTTGAACTTCACCGTCTGGCCGGCATCGGCGAGCGGAGTGAACATCGGGCGGTAGCGCTCATCGTCGAAATCGGCGCGGCGGTAGAACGGCTTCCAGAAGATGCGACCGCCCTGCCCGCGCTCCAGCCGATCGAGCAGCACCTCAAGCGCGCCGCGCGAGTTGGGGCCCTGCTTGTCGGCGGCCGACTTCACCTCGATCTGGTTGAACGGTTCGGTGCGGAAGGCATGCGTAGCGCCCGGCGCATCGAAATCGAAGCGGACGCCGCGACGCTCGAAATCCTCGGCCCAGAGCGCCGGCGGCTCCTTGCCGTCGAGGCGGAGCGCGAAGACGGTGAGCTCGCGGGCAAAGCTCGGGATATCGACGACGTTGAGCGTGCCGATGACGCCCGAGGCGATGACGAAGTCATTGATGGGCTTGCGATACTTGTCCCAGCTCGCCTGCACGCCCTGGAAGGTACCGACGATGGCGCAGGCATTGCCGGCGTTACAATCGGTGTCCCAGCCGGCCATGGTGCCGATCTCGGCAGTGCGGGTCAGTTCGCCCGCGCCGTAGAGAATGGCCATGACGGTGACGCCGGCATTGGGGATGATGTGGCAGACGCCGGGATAGCGGTCATAGCCCCAGTCGGCGGTCAGCGTGTCGCGGCAGAGGCGCCAGTCGGCCGGGTTGGCCCTGTGGAAGTCGATAACGGCGCGGGCGACGCGAGCATAGGTAGAGTTGGCATCGATGGTCGAGAGGCCGGTTTCGACGATCTCGTCGATGGATTTGGCGACGAAAGCCTGGGCGATGGCGGCGGCGCAGAAGCGGGCGCCGTTGAGGCCGTCGCCGTCATGGGCGACCGAGGCGGCCATGGCCGACATCTGGGCGGCGCGCTGCGGATTGCCGGGGTTCACCCACCCCCAGCTGTCGATGAAGATCTGGCCGCCGATCTGCTCGGCGACAGTGGTGCCGTTGGTGGCGATGGAGCCCGACTCGGGCGCCTCCATGCCGGATTTGAGGTTCTTGTAGGCGGTGTGCTCGGTGGAGTTGCCGAAGCCGCCCCACCAGTACATGCCGTGTTCCTCGGCGGCGTAGTTCAGCCAGGTGCGGCCGACATCGGCGGCGGTGGCTTTCAGCCCATAGTCGCGCAGTGCGCGAATGAAATAGACCGGGCCGTTGGTGTCATCGTCGGCGGCAAAATTCTTGAAATCACGCAGGTACTGGGTGACCTCGCCATAGGTGTTGCGGATGCGCTCATAGCTCCAGATGGTCGGCTCGACCGGCGCGCCGAGGCGGACGCCGATGGCCTTGCCAATGAAGCCGGCATAGATGCGATCGAAGATTTCAGTGGTGGTCAGGGGCATGAACGGTCCGGTGGTCAGAGATTGACGACGCTGGCGGTCGGGAGATCGGCGAGGAGGCTGTCGCGGCTGCGTTCGGCAGCGTCGCGGGCCCGCCGGTCGGCGAGGAGGATATCGGTGGCGGTGGAGGTGAAGCGATCGGCGGCGGCGGTGAGATCGAGGCGGTTGGCGCTGTCGAGGGTCTGGCGGTCGGCATCGCGGATGACGCTCTCACCGTGCAGCGCGCCGAGGATGGCGCCGGCCATGACGCCGATCGAGTCGGTGTCGCGGCCGGAATTGATGCCGTCTTCGATGGCAGTGCGGAAGTCGCCGCCATTGACCAGAGCGAAGCCGAGCGCCAGCGGCAGTTCCTCGATCGAGCCCAGCCGCGACGGCTGGTAGGCTACCGAGAGCCGGCCGGCGCGGGCCTTGGTGTGGTTGACCTCGTCGCCCATCGGCGAGAACGGGGCGATGGCGGCGTGGAAGGCGGCGACCACCTCGGCGTGCTCGGCACTCTTCAGTCGGGAGGCGACGTCGGCGATGGCGCGGATCGCCTCGCGGGTGCCGTCCTTGCTCAGCGCAATGACCCGCTCGACGATCGCTTCGATGCTGATCCCTGGGATGAAGGCCGCGGCGACGGCCGCGGCGAAGGCGCCGGCAGCTTCGAGCCCGAAACTCTCCTGGTGGCCCTGGGCGAAGGCGATGGCCTCGTCGTAGGCGGCCCTGGGGTCGCAGGCGTTCACCACGCCGACCGGGGCGATGTACATGGCGGCGCCGCAGTTGACCATGTTGCCGATGCCGCCCTGGCGGGGGTCGCAATTGGCCAGTTGGTGGCGCTGGAAGATCCACTTTTCGGGGTAGAACAGGCGATCGATCAGGTTGGCCTCGCGCTGCATCTCGGGGATCCAGCGCGGCATCCAGGCAATCTGGCGCACCATGCCGTCGGCCATGTCCCAGGCGTCGAGGTGGCGCCGGGTTTCGGCGTAGATATCCATCAGCGCCAGGGTCATCAGCGTGTCGTCGGTGACGATGCCGTTGCCGCGGATGCGGTAGTTTCGCTCGGCGGGTGGCAGATCCATCTTGTGCCAGCGCGCCTCGAGCGAGGTGACCCGGCCATAGCGGGCCCGGATATCGGCGGCCGAGAGCTTTTCGACCGGGGCGCCGAGCGCGTCGCCCAGGGCGATGCCGTGCAGCATGGCGCGGACGCGGCCGCGAAGTGAGGTGGGCATGATGGTCTGTTTCCGCTTGTCTAGATCTGTCACCGCACCCGCCCGTGGTCGTGGGAGGACGCCACGGGCGGGATACGATGGTCCGGGCCTTAGCCGTTCAGCTTGGTCCGGGCGTACTCGTTGAGGCGGTCGCCACCGGCGGCCTTCCATTCGGCGACGAAGGCATCCCACTGGTCCATCGAGGCTTCGCCGGAGATGAACTTGTAGACCCAGGCGCGGTAGACGTTCTCGGTCGCGTCGAGGTCAGCTGCGTAGTCGGACGGCCAGACGAAGGCGTTGTCCGGCTTGAACCAGGTGGTGATGTTCTTCAGCGACTCCTGGGCGGCGGTCGACTTCCACTCCACCGGCGGCACGAAGTTGGCGGCGGCGAAGAAGCGGGCGTACCAGGTGCTCATCTTGTCGGTGATGGTGTAGGTGTCGCCGGACTTGGTGTACTCCTCGCCCTCAAAGCCCATCCGGTCCATCATCTGGCCTTCGGTCGAGGCCATGAAGTCGAGCAGCTTTGCGACTTCTTCCTTGTGCTCAGAGGTGGTCGAGATGGCGAAGCCGCGGGCCTCCTTCGAGACGTCAGTGGCCGAGAGGCCCTGGCCGCCCGGTCCCGACGGGATCGGCAGCAAGGCCAGCTCGATCGGGGTTTCCGGATGCGCCTGGCGCATCTTGCCACCATAGATGTCGATGACTTCCGCCGAGGAGCCAAAGATCACGCCGGCCTTGCCGGTGTAGAACTTGTCTTCCTTCACGTCGAACTTCGAGGTGACGTATTCCTTGTCGTAGAGGCCCTCGGCGCCGAGCTTGGCGTACCAGGTGAGCTTGGCTTTTTCGGCATCGGTGATGCGCGAGCTCACCCACTCGCCAGCCGCGTCCTTCATCCAGGTGCCGGTGATGCCGAAGGCCTGGTTGAAGATCGAGTCGAGCTCGTTGGTGTTGTCGGCAGTGGTGACACCAAAGGTGTTGCCCGGGGTGCCATCGCCATCGAGATCGGCATCGTGGATGGCCTTGAAGAAGGCCTCGTACTCATCGACGGTGGTCGGGGCAGCGATGCCGAGCTTATCCAGCCAATCCTTGCGGATCACCGGCTGCGGGGCGCGCGGCGGGTAGACATAGAGCAGATAAGGGTAGTTCTTCAGGCGCTCGACATTGTGCGGCCAGAGCGCTGCCTTGAGGTTGGGCGACTTCTCGATCCAGGGATTCAGGTCTTCGAGGATGCCCTGGTCGGCCATCTTGGCGTCGCCGCCCTGGAAGTAGATCAGGTCAGGGATATCACCCGAGAGCAGCATGACGCCGAGCGCGTCGGCATAGCCCGAGGACGGCAGGTCGACGATCTGGATGTCGAGATCGGTGCCCTGGGCCTTCAGCGCCGCCTCGATGCGCTCGATATGGGCGACGTCGGGCGGGTTGGTCGACAGCAGGTCCTTGGATACCAGGCGGATCACCGTCTGGGCACTGGCCGGCATGGCCAGCGACAGGCTGAGCGCCAGCGCCGTGGTGGTCAGAAGCAGGGTCTTAAGCATGGATTCTCCTCCGTTATGCTTGTTTTCGTTGAGATTTACGCGGCGAACGCCGTCGCGCCTTGGGCACGACGGCAAGCGGCTGGGATGAGGCGGCCGAGCGACGGCGGCTGAAGGTCAGCTTGAGGACGGCCATCATGGCGCGAGCCCTCCGGTGAACACGGAAGGCCTGCGCGATAGCCGCGCGGCTAGCGGAAGTGGATGAGGGCGAGCAGCCCCGAGACCGCGAGCAGCGGTAGCAGCGCGAGGATCAGCGCCAGCACCAGCCAGCGATGCAGGATGGCGAGCACCAGCGCCGGAACCACCATCAGCGCGAAGGGCACGATGAGCATGAGCGAGAAACCCTGGCTCATCGAACGGGTGATCAGTTCCATCTGCGGGGCGCGCAACAGGAAGTCGGCCTCGATGATGATGAACAGGGCGATCTGCAGCCCGGTGAGGACGAAGATCGTGTAGCGCAGCCAGGGCGTCTTCGGGTGTACCGCGGTATCGGTCATGCGGCTCTCCCCTGCCCAGTAGCGGCAGGATGACCCGATTTCGGCCGACAATGACAGCGGAATTCTTCATCCCTTCAGCGCTCCCGACATGGTGCCCTTGGTGAAGAATTTGAGGATCAGCGGATAGATGGCGAGGATGGGCAGGATGGTGATGATGATCATCCCGGCCTTCAGCGCCTTCAGGTTGATCTGCGCCACGCCGATATTGTTGGCGGCATTGTCGGCACCGACGATGGCGAGCTTGTCGCCCTCGACCACGAACTGCCTGAGCACCACCTGCAGCGGGTATTTGGTCTGGTCGTTCAGGTAGATCATCGCCCGGAAGAACTCGTTCCAGTGGAAGACCAGGTAGAACAGGGCGATGGTGGCCAAAGCCGGCTTAGCGAGTGGCAGCACCACCTGGAAGAAAATCTGGAAGGCGTTGGCGCCGTCGAGCTCGGCCGCCTCGAGCAGCTCCTCGGGGATTTCCTCGAAGAAGCGCACCAGGATGATCAGGTACCAGGCATTCACCGCCTTGTAGAGGATGACGCTCCAGTAGCTGTCGAGCAGGCCCATCCGCTTCATCAGGAAGTAGTCGGGAATAATGCCCGGCTCGAACACGATGGTGACGAGCACCAGGAGGAAGATGATCCGCCGGCCGGGCAGGTTGGGCCGGCTCAGCCCCCAGGCCATCAGCGCGGTACCGACGACGCCGATGAAGGTCGCGGTAGCAGTAATGAAGATCGAGTTGAGGATACCGCGCTGCACATTGGGGTGCTGCAGCAGCAGCATCCAGACATCGAGCGAGAAGCCCGATGGCCAGATGTCGAGCCCGCTCTTGCCGGCAACCCGGCTCGGATCGGAGAACGACACGGCGACGAGGTTGAGGATCGGCTGCAGCATTACCACCACCATCGCCAGCAGCGTCGTGACGATGATGGCGTACTCGATGCGCTCGAGCGGCGTGCGACGGATTGCGGTTCCACGGGGCGCGGCCATCACCAGACTCCTTTGCCGGTGAGGCGCTTCGAAACGAAATGCGCCGAGAGGATGAGGATCATGCCGAACACCGCCTTGAACAAGCCGGCGGCAGTGGCGAGCGAGTATTCGCCGGTGCGCAAACCGATGCGGTAGACATAGGTATCGAGGATATCGATCTGGCCGCGGTTCACGTCGTTGAGGAAGTTGATGACCTGGTTGAGGTCGGCCGACAGGAACATGCCCATGTTGAGAATGAACAGCGTCGCGATGGTGGGGACGATCCCGGGGATGGTGACGTGCCAGACCTTCTGCCAGCGGTTGGCCCCGTCGAGCTCGGCCGCCTCGTAGAGCGACTGGTCGATGCCGATGATGGCGGCGAGGTAGAGCAGGCTGTCCCAGCCGGCCGAACGCCAGATCTCGGAGAACACCAGCACCCAGCGACTCGAGTTGCCATCGGTCATGAAGGCCACTGGCTTCATGCCAAAGAAGCCGGTGATCTGGTTCACCGCGCCATCCGACGGTGACAGGATGGCGATGAACACGCCGGCGATCACCACCCAGCTCAGAAAGTGCGGCAGGTAGATCGCCGACTGCACGAACTTCCTGAGCTTGCCGCTGCGCACCTCGTTGAGGAGCAGCGCGACGATGATCGGCACCGGGAAAACGAAGAGGATCTTCAGGGTCGAGATGATCAGCGTATTGGCCAGCACCTGGTAGAACACCGGCGAGGCGAACAGCGTCTGGAAGTGCTTCAGCCCGACCCAGAGATTGGGTGGGATGATGCGCACCTGCTCAAACGCCATCTTGGCTTCCCAGATCGGGAAATAGTGCCAGACGAGGAAGAACAGCAGGCCGGGGGCGAGCATGACGTAATAGGGCCACCAGCGGCGGACGCCATTGGCGAAGCGCTGCGACTTGGGAACGTTCCCGGCGACGCGTGCAATGACCGTCGCGTTTTGCTCGACGCTCGACATGCTTCTAGCTCCTCCCCGCTCCTGCGACGCGCAGGGGCGTGTGGACCGTCAGATCGGCGAGTGAGCCTCGCTCTATCAGGCGGCACGGCAAATAGGTGCGGCCATCCTGCGGACGACCGGCGATTTCATCGAACAGCGCCTGGGCGGCGCGGCGGCCAAGCTCGCGGGCCGGCTTTTCGATGGTGGTGAGACCGGGCCAGGAAAAGGCGCCGGCAGGCACCCCGTCGAAGCCGAGAATGGAGACATCGCGAGGACACTCGCGGCCGGCCTCGCGTACCGCCAGCATGGCGCCGAGCGCCATCAGGTCGTTGGCGCAGAATACCGTGAGATGGCCGTTGCGCTGGCGCGCCATCAGCCGCTGCATGGCGGCATGGCCGCCCTCGAAGGTGTAATCGCCATCCTCGACCAGCAGCACCGCCGGGTCGATATCGCGCTCGAGGCAGTGCTCGTGCACCGAACGGAGGAAGCGGGCGCGGGCCAGGCGGGATTTCGGCCCGAGGATCAAGGCGGGCGCCGCATGACCACGGGCGACCAGATGATCGAGCCCGAGCCGTACGGCCTGCCGGATGTCGGAGCCGATGCTCGGGGTATCGGGGAAGCGTTCGGCGCTCGAGCCGATCAGCGAGAAGGGCACGCCGAAGCGGCCGAAATCCTCGGCATTGTCGGACACCGGATTGACGATAGCGCCCTCGACCCGGGCCTGGCGCAAGGCGCGCAGGTGGCTGGCCTCGCGATCGTGGTCCCAGTCCGATGAGAAGACCAGCAGCGAGGCGCCGTTCTCGCCGACGATATCCTGGGCGCCGCGGGCGACCTCGGCCCAGAACGGGTTGGTGATATCGGGGATGACGAGGCCGAACAGGCCCGAACGGCCGGACCGCATGCCGACGGCGAGGTGGTTGCGCTCGTAGCCGCTGGCGATGGCGGCCTTGCGGACCTTTTCGCGGGTGGCGTCGTTGACATCGGGGGAATCGGAGAGGGCACGTGCGGCGGTGCTCTTCGACACGCCGGCAAGCCTTGCCACATCAATGATGGTGGGCCGTCTGCCCATGCAACCTCCCGTGCCGTTCCCGGCATCTATTGGGAACGTTACCGGAAGTTAACGCCGGAGTCTAGATAGGCCAGGATGCGTGGATCTTGCAGCTCATCGCCGGCGCCAGCCTGCTGACCGGCCATGAGTTTTCGTCAGTGGTCGCGCGGCAAGAGACCGCGACGACGCAGTTCCTCACGGACGGCGACGAAGCTCGGCACGTTGGTCACCAGCCGGCCGTCGCCCAGCGGGTTGATGACCGCGAGCAGCGTCGCATCTGAGAAGTTGGTAAGGCGCTGCGTATCGACGATCTCGTCGCTGCGGCGCAACATCGCCAGGAGCTCGACGAGCTCATGGTTATCCAAGTCATTCATCGGATTGGCCCCCGACAGACTCACGTAACGAGAGGCCCGCCGCCCCTGTATACGTGTAAACGCATATATGTCGGACCAGTTCCCGCTACGTCAAATCACATGTTGGGCGGTGATCTTCCCGGGTGTGGACCAGCGGGAGGCTTGGGAGTACCGGGGTCGAGCTGATCGCAGCTTTCACCCCACACGCGATGTCATCCCGCCGGCGGGTGGGAGCCCGAGTGCTCCGATACATCAACGCAGTAGGTAGCTCGGATACAACCGTTCAGAAGAACAGATCATCCAGAGCCGCGTCGGTGTCGGCGGCGGGTTCGGGGGCGACCTCGATGCCGGTGAAGGCATCGTGGACGCGGCGCTCGGCATCCATGGTGTAGCGCTTGCGCAGGGCGGCGAGGAACTCGCTGAGTTCGATAGAGGAGCTCCCCCCTCCACCAAGCTGCGCTTGGT
>NZ_LAJE02000171.1 GCF_000970465.2 Devosia insulae DS-56 | reverse complement strand
CACTAACGTCGGTGTTTTGGTCTCCTCCCCCCTTGCGGGGGAGGGACAGGGTGGGGGGTACTCTTCCCGCACCGGGGCATCCTTACAGGATCAGAGTCGCCGCATCTTGCCGACCATGAAGACCACGGCGCCGGCGATGACCAGCACGATCGGCGCCAGCACCATGATCGACAGGATCGTGCCGTCGATGTGCACGGTGCCGTTCTTCTGCAGCTCGGTCAGTCCGAAGCGTTCAATGAAGAAGATGCCCAGGCCTATGCTGGCAAGGGTGGAGGCGAGCTTCACGTAAGGCTTCATCTGCTGCGTGGCCATGGGGCACCTGGCGCTGTGTCGTCGAAACTAAATAGGTCGCGGCACAGCGCCCGGCAAGCGGGTCAGTTGCTGAAGCAGAACGAGACGTTGGGCCGGCCGAAACAGGCCTGGCTGCGATAGAACGGATAGATCGGGCGAGCCCGGTAGCGCGGGCGCTCCAGGTAGAAGCCGTCATCATAGTCGTCGTAGTAGTCGTCGTCGTAATAGTCGCGATCGCGATAGCGATCAGCGTTGAGGTAGTTGGCGTTCACCCAGCCATCCGGGCCGCGCTGCTCGATCAGGCACCAGGCGCCTTTGCAATAGTCGATCTCGACGCGCTGGCCGGGGCGCAGCACGCCGACGACCGCATAGCCGGTGCCGGCGCCGGAGCGGACATTTACGGTCGAGGAGGCATAGGCGGTGGTGGCGCTGGCCGCGGTGGCGCCAGCGGCGAGCGCGAACAGCGCGCTGGCAAGGCCGATGGCGATGTGACGGAGGGGCATGACGGAATCCTTTCGGGAGGTAACTTGATCTCGGCTATCCCCAAACGGCGCCAACCTGCTCCGGGTTTCCTGAACCGAAAATGAATGGCTTACGCCCCGGGTTTGCCCGGTTCACCGGCGGGGGCAGACCTGCGCGGTGCCGCCGTCAATGCAGATGATGTCGCCGTAGAAATCATAGTCCCGGTAACGCTGGTGCGGGCGCTCGACGAAGGCATAGTCGTCATAGTGGCGCTCGCCGCTATAGTACCCGCCGGCATAACTGCCGCTTGCGTGATCGACCTCAGCGACGAAGCCATGCCTCGCGTAGTGCTGCGGCGTCGTGAGGTAGTTGGCATCGACCCAGCCATCCGGACCGGACTGGCGAACCAGGCACCATGGACCACGGCAGTGATCGATGCGCACCCGCTCGCCGGCAGCGAGCACGGCAATGACCGGCTGGTTGCCGCCGGGGCCGGCGCGGACATTGACGACGGTCGAGGCCACGACGCCGCCGGCGCTGGCCGGTGCAGCGCTGGAACCGATGCCGACGAGAGCGGCGAGGATGCAGAGGGCGACGCGAGCTGCGGACATATCGAACTCCTTTTGGGAGCAATAACGCGCGGCGGGGCGGGGCCGCAGCAGTGCCGCGCGGGCGATGTTAACCGCGGGTAAACGAAAGCGCCCCCGGGGAGCGTTTCGCCAAACGGCAAAGCCGCCCCCGGGGGGAGGTCCCGGGAGCGCTTTACGGTCGGCCAGAGGCCGATGGGGTAGGCGGAGCCGCCCTCGGGAGCGTTTCGCCTACGGCGAAGCCGCCCCTGGCTTAGTAGCCGGTGCCACCGCCGACGCAGAACTGGGCGCCCTTGCCGTCAACGCAGAAGCTGCCGAAGCCGTAGCCCGGCTTCACCGGCTTCACCGGGTAATAGTCATCGTCATAGTAGTCGAAATCGAGCACGTTGCTGCGCACCCAGCCATCAGGGCCGGAGATCTGCAGCTTGTACCAGTTGTTCCACTGGCCGATGACCTTGACCTTGTCGCCTTCGTAGACGCTGTTGACCACGGTCGAACCGGCCGCATGGTTCTTGCGGACGTTGGCGTCGTGATCGACATAGGCCCAGGTGGCGGCCATGGAGGCGCCGGCCGTGGCGAGCACGATGGCAGTGGCGAGAGCCGCAGTCTTGATGCTGGTGATGAACATGACGGGGATCCTTGGTTGGAGTCGTTGAAGTCGTTTGGAAGTCGTCTGGAAGTCGTCTGGTGGCATCGCTGCCTTGTGATGAGGTGTAACAGGGCCAACCTGAACGCAGCCTGAAACCCCCGCAAAGCAAAGCGCCTCCGGGAGGAAGGTCCCGGAGGCGCCATGGAGATCAACCCGAATGGGGTTGAGCGACTTTTGCGTTGGGCTCTCAGTAGCCGCCGCTCAGGCAGAACGAGGCGCCCTGGCCGTTGATGCAGAACGAGCCGCCATAGCCATAGCCGTAGCCGGGGAACGGATACTGCTGGGCGAAATCGAGCACGTTGCCCTTCACCCAGCCATCCTGGCCCGGGATCTGCAGCTTGTACCAGTTGTTCCACTGGCCAACGATCTTCACCTTCTGGCCGGATGCGACCCAGTTCACGTTGGCAGAGTTCTGCTTGTGGAACTGCTTGACCTTGGTGTTGTTCTCAACCCAGGCGTACTGGGCGGCCATCGAAACGCCTGCAGTGGCGATAACGACGAGAGTGGCGAGAGCGGCGGTTTTCAGAGTGCGGAAAGACATCTTCGGTTTCCTTAGGTTCGTGGGTTGGGTAGGAGAATTCGCCGTTGGCGAAATTCCCTTGGCGTTGCTGCCTTGACCGTGAACTTAGAAGGATGTGCCTGAACCGAAGCTGAAACCCTTGTACATGTAGAATGATTTCGCGCCGCATGCGGAATCTGTTCATCATTGTGGCGGAGACGGTGGCGGCCCCTACCAGCAGAAGATGCTGTTGTCGTCGTCGTCGCAGGTATCGATCGGATCGAGCGGATCGAAGCCTTCGAACTTGTAGGGCGTGACCTCGACCTTGGCGCCGGAGCCGACAAGATAGGAGCCGCGCACCCAGCCGGCCGGCTGGCCATCCCTGCCGAGGAACAGGCACCAGTTGGAGTTCTTGGTGCAGCGCTGCAGCTGCACCTGGCTACCCCTCGGCAGGGTGCCGATGGTGCGGTAACCGGCGCCCGGGCCGCTGCGCACCGGAATATCGGCCGAAGCCCGCGCCGTACCGCGCGACGCCGCCTCGGCGGGCAGCACCGCGAGGCTGGCGGCGATGAGACTCAGGGCGAGGAGGACGCTGTGCATGGCGGGCTCCGGCTGTTGTTGTTCTTGTTGGCGAGCAGCAACGCCGGAAAGCGGGCGAAATCGGGGCATGTGCGTTAGTGAGAAAGTCGCCGGACGTGCCCCCATCGCCCCCTCGCCCCTCTGGGGAGAGGGCGGCGGTGCGGCCGGAGGCCGCGCCGCGGGGTGAAGGGTGCCAAGCGCGCGGAACGAAGGCCTGCTCGAAGGCAGCCGATCATCTGGTGTGCTTGGCTGCCCCTCACCCTGGCCCTCTCCCCAGAGGGGCGAGGGGACGCACTTTGCGCGGTTCGTGAATGAAGGCTTGTCGGTGCCCGGGCTACATCCGCACCGCCCCATGGTCGCCCACGGCCGGCTTGGCGCCGGTGACGGCGGCGGTGAGCATCAGGGCGGTGGCGACCAGCTGGTTGGGGCCTTCCCAGATTTCGGCATTCTCCGGCGTCACCGTCAGCAGGCGGATTTCCGGATCGTCGGCGCTGTCCCACCAGGCTTTGGCGAAGGGCGTCCATAGCTCCTTGATGCGCGCGCGGTCGTTGCTGACTGCAGCCTGGCCGGTGATGGTGACATAGTCGTGCGCGCCGTGATCGGCGAAGGCGAGAGTGACGGTGGGGAACTTCTTCACCTGCTCGACCAGGGTGAGGGCCGGGGCGCCAGTGGCGTCGGCCAGCGTGGTGCCGCCACTGACGCCGACGAGGAACTGGATCACGTCGGCGTCGCGATCGACCGTCGCCGCGAGCGGGCGGATGCGCTGCTGCTCGCCATCCCAGCTGGTGAGCAGGGCGATGCGGATCTTTTCGGCGAGGTGCCAGGCCTTGTCGGTGAGCTCGGCGGGCGTGAGGCGATGTTCTTCATTGGCCATGATCGGCTCCTGTCGTTGCTGTGATGAGGCAACGGGCCAGAGGAGCAGGGGTTGCCACCTGATGGCGAAGTGATCAGTAGCGGATTGGCCGCCGGCGCTTGATCTCGGCGATGCGCTCTGCATCGGCGTCGGCGCTGAGGTAGCGGCCGCGCTCGAGAATCTCGAGGGTATATTCGCGGTAGGTGAGCCCCATCGCCTCGGCGCGGCGGGCCCGCATCACCGCGATATCGTAGGGCACGTCGTTGAAGGCCTTCTCGCTGGCGGCCTTCCACTCGAAATAGTTGCCGATGCCGTTATCGCCCCAGGGACGCGGCGAGTCGTTGAGCGGCGGCCCGCCATTGCTGCCAGCGGGCAGGGTGCCAGCGGGCAGGGTGGGGGAGTCGCGATCGTCGTCGAGCGGTTGGCGCTTCAGCATGGCGCCATGTTCGGGCGGCGCGGCGACAAGATCAATGCAGCCGGCTTGATGGCCGCCATCAACGCCACGCATGGGCATCCGTACTAACCGGCAGCCCCGGTTTGTGATGCCATGGCCGCCGACGAGGCGGCGTATACTGGCGGCGCGGGGAGGCCTTTCATTCGAGGAGATCTCGAAATGCCAAAGGGTCTGTCGTTCGCCGCTGTCGCGCTGCTTGCGTTCGCCATGCTTGTCCCCACCGCGTCGCTGGCGACGGATGGGCGCGGCGCCATCAAGGGTTGCGACGCCAACAAGAACTGCCGCTACGACGTCAACGACGACGGGTCGGTCGATCTCGACATCATCCAGGCCGACGGCTCGTACAACTGGGTGCATTGCCCGCCCAGGGGCGAGTGCATCTGCAAGGCGTGCCGCACCAAGGACGGCAACCTCACCGGGGTTGTCGGCGCAACCCGCTACCTCAACTCGCTCGGCATACAGTAAGCGGCAAGCTCAGGCGCGGGTTTCGGCGCCGGTGACGGCGCCGAACAGCCGTTCGAAAAAGCCCTGGTCGCGGTGGCCCTCGCTCTCTTTCTTGAGCTGCACCAGCAGCGCGCTGGTGGCATCGAGCCGCTGGCAGGCGAGGGTGGCGACATGCAGCGCGGCGATCGGGCTCTGCTCGAGCCAGCGCAGCCCATCCTCGATATGCCGCACTTCCACCGGGGTGAGCGCGGTGACATTGGCCGAGTGATCGGCGCCGAGCAGGATGCTCATCTCGCCGACAAGCGTGCCCGGCTCGGAGATGCGCGCCACTTCGACGCCATCGCGCTCGACCACCAGCCGGCCGGAGACCAGCACGAACAGCTCGCCGCGCGACTCGCCGGTCTCGATCAGCCGCTCGCCGCGCTCGAGGTTGCGAGTCGGGTAGGCATTGGTCAGCGCCAAGAGATTGGCCATGGTCGAAAGTCCCCCAAAATTCGAGCGGGCCCGCGCCCCGCGAGGCGGAGCATAGCGCGGTTGGGCGACGCGGTCATGTCGGTTGGGAGAGGGGGGCTCGACTCTTAAAGGGAGTGGACTCCGCGAAAACCTCACGCCTAGAACAAAGCTAGAACATATGCCGGAGACGCGCCATGCCCAGACACACTATTCCGCTCAACGGCCGCACCACGCGGCACACCAAGTTCACCCAGGACGAGGTGGAAGCGCTGCTGCAGAAGGGCTTCCGCTTCGCCATCTACCACCCTGCCGGCGACGAGTTCCGGCTGAGCCTGCCGCTGCAGACCATCGAGGATCGGACCCATGGCACGCTGACCATCGAGCAGGGGTGAGCGGCTCAGTTGAGCCGCTCGGTCAGCGTCACGGCGATGGCGTCGCCGACGCGCTTGCCCAGTTGGTTACGGAGCTTTGCGGCGACCGGCAGCTTGTGGGTGCCGTTGCCGAGCGCCATGAAGCTGGAGCGGAACGGCTTGCCATCCATAGTGCCCACGACCTTGACCAGGCCGCGGGTGCCGAAAAAGGCGACGGACTCGGGCCAGACCAGATAGGTCCAGCCGCCCTCGGCGGAACTCTGCACCAAAGTGGCCTCGAAGCTGGTGGGGAGATTTGCTGCTGACATGATCGGCTCCTTTTCGCTTGCCTGACCTAATGTCGCGCGAGAGTGGCCGATTTCGACAGGTCGGAGCGATTTCGGCTGCTTGTGGACTCGCATCCCAAAGCTCCTGCTCAGTTGGCAGTGAAGCATGGCGCCTCAGCACCCACCGGCGTCCTTCCGCGCAGGCGGGAACCTAGTGGGATGCTTCGGCTCCCGCTGAGGCTGAGAGATCCCCCTGGGTCCCCGCCTGCGCGGGGATGACGCCGGTGGGAAGCTCATGCATCGGAACAGCGCACAGGACTTACCTTGGCGCATATGGGCCTGCCCCGGGGTGACACCGTGGGTGAGGGAGCACTGGAGACAAGCCGTTGCGCTTGCTCCGATCAGCCTTTGGCGCAGATGAGTGCAAGCAGGGACCTCACGGATCGCCGAGCTTCACCGTGCGCCAGGTCTGCGTCACCCGCACCGGTCCGGGGCGGCGGATCAGCATCCGGCCATAGTCCTCGCCATAGGGCGAGTTGAGGGTGACGCGGATGTACTCATCCGTCTTGCAGCGCGGGCAGGGGAAGGGCGGCCATAGCGCCGGACGCTCGGGATCGAGCAGTTCGACGAGATCGGCGGCGAGATAGGTGGCGCTGCGGCGGCAGCCATTGCAGCGGATGATGATCAACTGGCCCCACTCGGCGGCATGCTTCAGCAGGTGAGTCTTGCCGGGATACTTCTTCTGCAGGTGGCCAGGCGGCGGCATAGGCGGACTCGATGGTGTTCGCCTTCCGTTCTGGTGATCGGTGCTCGAGCCGTCAACGCTGGTGCGATGACTTTGCGGTGTGCGGCGGGATCGGGCCAGCGCGCCGCCGCGGCCGGCCCGATCGATCATTTGGCGACGACGCCGTCCAGCGCCTCGGAGTTGACCCAGCCGGTCAGGCGGCGGCCGGGTTGGCGCAGCGAGACCTGGCAGTAGCCGGGCAGCTCGGTGCATTCGTGCAGCATCACCCGTTCGCCCTTGGCCAGCTGGCCGAACGGCCGGTGGCCGGGGTTGCGGAAGATCGGCGTCGATCGCAGCACGGTGACTTCAGGGAAATCCTGCGCCAAAGCAGGGGTGGCGAAAGAGCCGGGCGCGACGAGCGTGGCGATCAGGGCGAGCGCGGCGGCATGACGTTTGCTGAGCATGGTTGCGGGGCCCGTCACTTGGTGGACACGGCGCCATCGAGCGCATCGGCCGCGACCCAGCCATTATAGGGGTGCGGCCCCTGCAGTTGCCCGACCCGGCACCAGGTCGGCTTGCCCACGCACTCATAGAGCCTGAGTCGCTCGCCCTTGGCGATGCCGGTCACCCGCCGCCCATCCGGCGGCGGCGCCCGCAGCAGGTCGGTGGCGCGCACCGCGGTGATTTGCGAGAAGGTTTGAGCGAAGGACGGGGCAGTCAAACAGGCGGCCGCAACGGCAAAGACCGTGACGCTAAGTTTTGGCAGCATTTGATGTTTTACCTCGCGTTGCGGGATGCAACGGGGCGAACATGAAAGTCATATGATGAATTGAGGATGAACCGGGTGGGGCAGGGTTTCGGAGCAGGTTTGTGTCAGGGATTGGGGCTTTGTGCCGGCCCGCCGCCTGTCTCGCGGATGAGAGAAGTGGCGGTGAAGGAGTTGGTGGAACAGAAACCGCCGGTCAAAAAGAGGTCGCAGTCTACTGCCAGGAAAGGTCATGGACAGGATCAGCCGGCAGCGCCGTAGTTGGAATATGGCCCGTATTCCATCCAAGGGCAGTCGACCAGAGATGCGTGTCCGTAGATTGCTTTACTCAATGGGATTCAGATATCGGCTTCACCGGATGGACCTGCCAGGTCGACCGGATATCGTCTTTGCGACCAAGCGGAAGATAGTTCAGGTTCACGGCTGCTACTGGCATGGTCATGGATGTGCACGTGACCACAAGCCGACTTCCAGCGAGGCCTACTGGAGCGAGAAGATTGCTAAGAACCGAACGCGAGACGAGCGTTCGATGAAGCTCCTATCGGAGCTGGGCTGGGACGTGCTGGTCGTTTGGGAGTGCGAGATCGACCGGATTGACCAGCTTCGTTTGAGGCTTAGAGATTTCTTATCACAGGCAAGCCAATCTGCTTGGACGATCTCTTGAAATAGAGGGGTCAACCAGTCAAAGTTTATGAGGCTCACGCGTGTTTCCGCGTGGGCCCGTTGTGATTCGGGGGCCAGCTTGCCGACAGCAGTATCGCTCTTCAGCGGGTGTGGGGGGTCAGACTTGGGCCTTCATCGCGCCGGTTTTGACGTGCTCATGGCGAATGACGTGTTGCCATATGCCCGCGACGTGTACGTCGCAAATCTGCCTGATACGGACTTTCGCCTTGGCGACGTCAGGGGGATAACCAATTTTCCGAAGGCAGACCTCCTGGTTGGTTGTTATCCATGCCAAGGATTTAGCCAAGGCGGAGCGAGGGACCCGGATCGCGGGATCAACTACCTTTATCGAGAGTTTGATCGGGCACTGCGCCAGATAAGGCCAAAAGCCTTCATCGTGGAAAATGTCTCTGGGATGCGACGCGCAGACTTAAGGCATCTTCTGCGGAATCAACTGACCCGTTTTCGTCTTGCTGGATACCGAGTCGACTTTCGTATCTTGGACGCCAGAGAGTATGGGGTGCCGCAAGAACGTCGTCGAATCTTCATTGTGGGCATCAGGTCAGACTTGGATGCATCCTACGAGTTCCCGATGCCGAGCCACTCCGCCGATGGTGTTAGTGGGCAACGCTACACAACGATTCGTGATGCCATATCCGACCTGCCCGAGTGGCCAGCTGGGGAGTTTAATAACGAACCCTTCCATTGGTACTATCTTTCAAGAAACCGCTATCGGGCCTGGGACGATACGGCACCCACCGTTGTGGCGCGCTCGCGCCACGTTTCGCTGCACCCCATGAGTCCGCCGCTAAAACGGATACACACGGACAAGTGGGTCTTCGAGGGCGAGGCACCAGCTCGTCGGTTTTCGTTCCGTGAGTGCGCCCGACTACAGGGATTTCCAAAGGATATGGTGTTCCCCGACACTGCCCACCTAACCGAGAAACATAAGGTTGTCGGCAACGCCGTCCCTCCGCCCTTGTTTGGGGCAGTTGCAAGCGCACTACCGGAGATTTGGTGATGGGGTACACGCTCCAAAAGAAACCGATAGCAGACCTCGATCTGGATCCTAAGAACCCGCGGCTTCCCAATTATGTATCGCGTGATCAGGAGGCCATGCTGCAATTCTTAGCCAATGCTTCCTCGATAGAGGAATTGATGTCGGCCATATCGGAGAACGACTTCTTCCAAGCCGAAGCTCTAATAGCGGTTCCTGAGGGTGGGCGTCTGGTTGTTGTGGAGGGTAATCGTCGCCTAACAGCTCTGAAGTTGCTTTCTGGTGCCAATTTTGAAGGTATGTCCTCTCGAATACATGATTTTCAACAAGGCGCTAAACACAAGCCGACGGAAGTGCCTGTCGCTGTATACGACACGCGCGACGAAGTTCTGAATTATCTGGGAAATCGGCATATTGCTGGCGTTAAGCCGTGGGGCGCGTTGGCCAAAGCGAGGTACATCAGGCAGCTATTCGACGCCACCGACCGTCAGGCTTCGTTTCAAGGTAGAGCCCGAACAGTTGCCAAGGTGATTGGGTCACGTCGGGATTTCATCTCAAAGGCCATGCGAGCATACGACATGTATAGCGTAGCCGAAGAAAAGGATTTCTTTGGAATCGCCGGTATCGATGAGAAATCAGTCAAATTCTCGTTGCTTTCTACGGCGGTGGATTACGAAGGTGTCCAAGCCTTTGTCTACGGAGCGCCTGATACGGACGAGGGAAGTATTGAGCGGGCGCCGGACCCGGATAGGGTTAAGGAGCTGTTCCAATGGATGTTTTCCCAAGATAAGGATGGCAAGACTCCTCTGGGCGAGTCACGTAACATTATCAAGCTCTCGAGAATAATGATGAATGAAGAGGCGTTGAAATCTCTCAGAACTGGCGCCACGGTGGAGCAGGCGTATTTGCTGACCACCGGTGTCGGGGAGGATTTTGACGCCCTGTGCATCCAAGTACAACGTGAACTGAGGGAAGCAAATTCGATCGTGGCAGACGTGGAGAATACGGAGACACGTGAGGAGCTGGTGAGCAGCATATTTCGCCAGGCCCGGCAGTTAGAAGCGGCCATGAGAACGTGAATGTTCAAAATTGGAAGGGTGGCCCACACTTTGCCGCATCTGCTTGCGGATACTGTCGAAATAGCTCTAGCATTTGGCGAGTATGATCAGATTTCGACGACTGATCTTCTTGGTATCATCCGGCAGTCACCCAAGCCAGCCCAAGAGCTCCTGAACTTGGTTGATGAGGACATCGACGATGATGATGCGCCCGATGATTTGGATGGGGCGCAGCAGACTGAGAGGGAGCAGGGCTATATTGAGGAGTGCTGGAGGCAGCTTGCCTTCCGTGCTGGGGCCTTTGCGAACTCGTATCCATACGTGTTGGATGGCGAGATACTTCGGATCAGGGAGGACCTCGACTATGACAAACAGCTATACATCCTGTTGTTGGCCTGCAGCCGAACAAGGTCCTTCATGGGTAAGGGTGTTACCCAACGGCTAGCCGATATCTTCGAGCTGATTAGTGCCGAGTGCATGCGCCAAATGATGTCCCCGAGCGGAAAGGTATTCATGTTCGGTCCGAATAGCGACGATCGCGCAAAGCTATTTGGAAAGAATTTGACGGACGCCCTGCCTAAGCTGGTCGGCGAAATGGGGATGCGACTAAAGGCCGGTTGGCAGAAAAATTACGGAACGTCGGGGGACGGCAAGATCGATATCGTTGGTGTCTACCCGTTTGATCGGTTTGCTGCCGGAATCCAGGTAGTTATTGGTCAGTGTGCATCTATGGAGGAGGAGGGTAACTGGGAGAGGAAGCGCAAGGAGGCGATGCTGCAGTTTCAGGCGGCCGCATTTGACTACCTTGTAGAGCCGCAAGGGGTTCTATTTATTCCCGTTTGTTTTAGGCAGCCAGACGGCGATTGGGTTCGCCCCAACAGCGTTGCCGCGGTTATTACTATGGATCGCCTCCGGATAATGACGGTGTTAGCTGACAAGGGGGGAGAGGTCTTCGATGTCACCAAGTTGCTTGAGAGTGCGGGTATCGCGATAGCCGCCTAATCCACTCCCCCCTCCAACACATCCAGCTCCATCTCCCGCAGCCGCTTCACCTCATCGCGCAGTCGTGCCGCCGCCATTCGAGCGTAGCTCTCATGGCCTTCTCACCTAAAATCGCTCCACTGGAGCGATTTTGCCTTCGGCACGGTTCGAAGTCTCGAACTCAACTTCGTGAGTTTGAACGCGCTAGTCTGCCGAACCTTCAAGGACGTCCAGTTCCATCTCGCGTAGTCGCTTGACCTCATCACGAAGGCGGGCAGCGCGTTCAAACTCCAGGTTCGTGGCCGCTTCGCGCATCTCGCGTTCCAGGTCCTTGATGACCGCGGCGAGGTTGGCGCCGGCCTGCACCTTTTCCTTGCCGTTCTTGTCTTTGCCGATCGAGACGGTGACGTGGTCCTGTTCGTAGATGCTGTCGACGATTTCCTTGATGTTGGATTTCACCGATTGCGGGGTGATGCCGTTGGCGACGTTGTAGGCGGTCTGCTTCTCGCGGCGGCGGCTGGTTTCGGCCATGGCGCGTTCCATGGAGCCGGTGATGTTGTCGGCGTAGAGGATGACCTTGCCGTCGACGTTACGGGCGGCGCGGCCGATGGTCTGGATCAGTGAGGTCTCGGACCGCAAAAACCCTTCCTTGTCGGCATCGAGGATGGCGACGAGGGCGCATTCGGGGATGTCGAGGCCTTCGCGCAAGAGGTTGATGCCGACCAGCACGTCGAAGGCGCCGAGGCGGAGATCACGGATGATCTCGATGCGCTCGATGGTGTCGATGTCGCTGTGCATGTAGCGCACCCGAATCCCCTGCTCGTGCATGTACTCGGTGAGATCCTCGGCCATGCGCTTGGTGAGCACGGTGACCAGGGTGCGGTAGCCGGCCTTCGACACCTGGCGGATCTCGTCGACCACGTCGTCGACCTGGGTCTTGGCCGGGCGGATCTCGACCGGCGGGTCGATCAGGCCGGTGGGGCGGATCACCTGTTCGGCGAACACGCCGCCGGACTGCTCCATTTCCCAGGCACCGGGGGTGGCCGAGACATAGACGGTCTGCGGGCGCATGGCGTTCCACTCCTCGAAGCGGAGCGGGCGGTTGTCCATGGCCGAGGGCAGGCGGAAGCCGTATTCGGCGAGCGTTGCTTTACGACGAAGATCGCCGCGATACATGGCGCCGAGCTGGCCAACGGTGACGTGGCTTTCGTCGATGAACACCAGGGCATTGTCGGGCAGGTATTCGAACAGAGTCGGTGGCGGCTCGCCGGGCTTGCGGCCGGAGAAGTAGCGCGAATAGTTCTCGATGCCGGCGCAGGAGCCGGTGGCTTCCATCATTTCGAGATCGAACAGGGTGCGCTGCTCGAGCCGCTGCGCTTCGAGGAAGCGGCCGGCGCCGTTCAACTCCTGCAGGCGGGCAGCGAGCTCCTTGCGGATTTCCTTGATGGCGCCGGTGAGGGTGGCGCGCGGCGTGACGTAGTGGCTGTTGGCGAAGATTCGGACGCTGAGCAGGTCGGACGACTTCTTGCCGGTGAGCGGATCGAACTCGGCGATCGACTCGATCTCGTTGCCGAACAGGGTGATGCGCCAGGCGGCATCCTCATAGTGGGCCGGGAACAGCTCGACCGTGTCGCCGCGTACCCGAAACGTGCCGCGGACGAAGCCGGTGTCGCCGCGCTTGTATTGCAGCTGGCTGAGCGAACGCAGCAGCTCCTGGTGGTCGACCTTCTGGCCCTTCCTGAGATCGAAGGTCATGGCGGTGTAATCTTCCACCGAGCCGATACCGTAGATGCAGGAGACCGAGGCGACGATGATGACATCGTCGCGTTCGAGCAGGGCGCGCGTCGCCGAGTGGCGCATGCGGTCGATCTGCTCGTTGATGGTCGATTCCTTCTCGATATAGGTGTCGGTCCGCGGCACATAGGCCTCGGGCTGGTAGTAGTCGTAGTAGGAGACGAAATACTCGACGGCGTTGTCGGGGAAGAACGACTTCATCTCGCCATAGAGCTGGGCCGCCAGCGTCTTGTTGGGCGCGAGGATCAGCGCGGGGCGCTGGGTGCGCATGATGGTCTGCGCCGCGGTAAAGGTCTTGCCGGAGCCGGTGACGCCGAGCAGCACCTGGTCGGTCTCGCCATTGTCGACGCCCTCGACCAGGTCGGCGATGGCGGTGGGCTGGTCGCCGCGCGGCTCATAGCTGGTGACCAGCTTGAACGGCACGCCGCCCTCGGATTTGTCGCGCGGGGCAGGGCGGTGCGGCTTCCACTCCTTGTTGCCCTCGACCTCCTTGCGGCCGTGCAGGATGATATCCTCAAGCGCCTTCACCGTCGCCGAGATGCCGACGGTCTGCGCGCCGGCCAGCGACTGGCCGGGCATGTTCTTGGCCCTGACTTTCTTCTTCGAGGTCTCGAGCGCTTCGCGCAGTTGCTCCATCACCTCGGGGTCCTTGGCGGCCTGGCGCGAGATATCGCGCGCCGTCACGTGTCCGGATGGCAGATGGCCGAAGCCGGCCTGATCCGACTCGCCCATGCCGCCGAAATCCGGACGGTCGACCGAGTTGGCCTTCGACTTCGGGGCCTTCAACTGCATGCCGGTAGCGGCCGACCGCGCCGACTTTTTCGGCTTTTCCTGCGCCAGCGCGCCATCGGCCTTCTTGATCAGGGGCTGGGGCGTCAGCGGCTGGATGCCGGTGCCGGCAGCCTCGGCGGCGCGGCGGGCGGCGTTATCGAGGGCGCGCTTGTTCTTCAGCCGCTCCTGCGGCAGCCGCTTGTTCAGGCGCTCGTCCTCGGCCTTCTCGATCTCGCCGAGGAAGTCGTCGATGGAGAAGTCGGAAACCGGCTTTTTCGGGGGCATGGCGGACTCTCGGCGTTGGTTCACTTGGCGCCCCGCGATGGGAGCGCGGGCGGTGCGCAGCGAGCACCATAGATAGGTGTGCTGTCAGAATCTGTCAGGGTTGTCGTGGTGCACGTCAATATAGGGCGTGGCGAACGGAATGTGAACGGGGGCCAATCAGCTAGAGGCGGGCCCCCGCCTCCAACACACACCGGCCCACCTTCTCCCCTTGAGGGAGAAGATGGCGCGCAGCGCCGGATGAGGGGTATCTCTCCGCGTACTGGATCGTTCCTCGCTTTCGCTCGGACCGCGCTACACTTCGTTTCGCGATACCCCTCATCCGCCCTTCGGGCACCTCGCGGCGAGGGCTTCGCCCTCGTCCGCTGACCTCAAGGGGAGAAGGTCATCGCTGCACCGCCGGTGCCCCAACTGCGCTTGGGACCGCTACCATTGGATGTGCCGCTGTGGACGTTTTGCGCTTCCCCCCGGCGGCGGACGCCGACAAGAATGGTAGTTGAGGGGGAGCCATGGATTCGCGGCTGTACTGGCTGGCGCTGGCGGCATTTGTCGGGGCCATCGAAGGGGGCCTGATCGCCGGATTGCTGCCGCTGATCGGCGCCGACCTCGGGGTGAGCCTGGGGCAGGCGGGCCTGGTGGTGCTGTTCTATTCGCTGGCCTATGCGTTTGGCCCGCCGCTGCTGGCGCTGCTGCTCGGTGGGGTGGGGCGACGGCGCATCCTTGCCGGCGCCGAGTTTGGCTTTGCGCTCTGCGCGCTGCTGATCGTGCTCTCGACCACCTTCGAAGCCCTCGTCGTGGTGCGGACGGCGCTGGCGGTGGTGGCGGGGACCTATACCGGCACCGCCATGGCGACCGCCGCGATGATCGCGCCCTACGGCAAGCGCGGCCGTTACATGCAGGTGATCAGCATGGGGCAGGCGATCGCGGCTTTGGCCGGCGTGCCGCTCGGCGCGTGGATCGCGGCGCAGTTCGGCTGGCGCGTCGTCTATGTGATGCTGGCGATCATGGCTGGGCTGGCGGCGACGGCGCTCTATATGCGGCTGCCGCGCGGCATGCTGGGCGATACGCTGAGCATTCGCGACCGGCTGCGGGTGCTGCGCAACCCGGGCGTCGGCCGCGCGTTGCTGTCGACGCTGTTGTTCATGATCGGCTCATCGCCGCTGATCGTCTATATCGGCGCGCTGATGGCGGCGGTCGGCGTCGGCTACGACACGCTGCCGCTGGTGCTGCTGGCCGGCGGCATCGGCGCCATCGCCTGCAGCGCCACCGCCGGGCGCATGTCGGATCGGTTCGGCAGCGGCCGGACGGCGACGATCGCCGGGCTGGCGGTGATCGTGGTGATGGGAGTGTTCTTCGGCCTCGCCTGGGTGCCGCCGGCCTTCGCCCTGCCGGCGCTGATGCTGACGGTCGGGGCGCAGGGCTTTGTCGGCCGGACCTATTCGATCGCGGTGGCCAGCCATATGGCGCAGATCGCGCCCGGCGCGGTGCCGGTAGCGATCTCGCTCAATATGTCGGCCTTCATGATCGGCATGGCGGTGGCGGCGGCTTTGGGTGGTATCGTGCTCGACACATGGGGCGCCACGGCCCTACCGCTGATCGGCATCCCGCTGGTCGCCCTGGCGCTGCTGGTCTGGCGTTCGGTGCCGGAGGGGCCGGGCGAGCGCGCCAACCACGACGAGCCGCAGGGCTGACGGAGACGGACGCATGAAGAAATTCAGCGGTGACATGGGGCCGGTGCTGCTGGAGCCATGGGGCAGCTGGCACCGGCGCAGCGAGGGCCATCCCCGGCTGCAGCGGCTGGTGATGTGGCTGGGCCGGCGGCTGCAGCCGCGGCAGCTCGAAATGGATGCGGCGCGCTTCGCCGAGGATCCGTTCGCCGATGTGTGGGAGCCGGAAACCCTGGCACAGGTGCGGGAGTTGCTCGGCCGGGTTGCGACGGTCGCTGCTGCGGTCGAGACGCCGCTCTACCTGTTCTGGGGCACGCTGCTGGGGCATGTGCGGGAGGGCCGCATCCTCCAGTGGGACGACGATGTCGACCTGGCGCTGTTCGCGCCGGAACAGGCGCCGGCGCTGACGGCGGCGCTGCAGGCGACCGGACTGCAGGTGGTCAAGTTCAACTCGATCCTGAAGGTGTTCGACCCGGCCTGGCCGTCGACCGCCGGCAAGGAGTGGGGCTTTCCGTTCATCGACATTTTCGTTTTCCAGCCCGGGGCGACGAGCGGCCCGTGGGATGCGCCGCCCTTTGATATGGCACTGCTGCTGCCGGGTCGGCCGGTGACATTCGAAGGGGCCGAGCTGCGCGAGCCGGAGCAGCCGCTGGCGCTGCTGGACCAGCACTATCCCGGCTGGCGCAGCAAGGAGAGAACGACCTGGTGGAACCACCGGGAGGAACGGCAGATGCGGATCATCGCGGTGCGCGGGATCAGGACGGACGCGAACGGGCGGAAGCTGGAGTAGGGGGTGGTGCCGATAGCGGAGCCGTCGTGCCTCCGCGCCCCCTCTCTTGCAAAATCTAAGGCTTAGCCAAACGGCTAAACCTAAGATTTTGCTTTCTCCCCCGCCAAGGGGGAGATGATCGGTGGCCACCATTCACATCGGAGCATCAGTCGGGACTCTCCCCCTTGGCGGGGGAGAAAGCGAAAACTTGGGCTTAGCGGAGCTAAGTCCTTAGTTTTCGCCAGAGAGGGGGGCGTGGGGAGCCGCTGCGTTTCCCTAGCCCTCGCGCAGCGTCCCGGCCATGTACCGCTGCACCACCCGGCTGACGATCTCGCGCGACGAGATCGTGGTGGTGTAGGGCACCTTGCGCAACCCGCCGGTGCGGGCGAGATCGCCGTACCAGAACAGCAGATGCTCTTCGCTCATGTCGTCGCCGTGGCAGACATAGTGCGCGCCGATCTGGTCGAGGAAGGCGCGGGTGCAGTGCAGCGGCGCCGGGGTGTCGAGGACGCGGTCGACATGGCGGCAGCTCTGCAGCACGGCGCGGCGCTCGGCGAAGCTGAGGATCGGCGGCGGCTTGTAACTGGCGACATCGGCATCGCTGACGAGACCGACCACCAGGCGGTCGCCCAGCGCGCGGGCGCGGCGGAAGAACTCGACATGGCCGTGGTGGAACAGGTCGCACACCACATCGACATAGATCCACACCGGCTGCGCCGGTTCCGCCTCGCCCATGTCATTCCTCCCCCAAGGAATAGCCGTCAATCCAGGCAGTCTAGCTGACCCGGACCTCCACGAACCGCGCCAGCTGTTCGATGACGGTGCCCCAGCCGTCATAGAAGCCGAGTTCAGCGTGCTTGTCGCGCGCCGCGCGGTCGGAATGCATGACCCGCGCCGCATACTGCGTGCCGCCATCGGCCTCGTCGAGGGTGATCTCGGCTGACATGAAGCTATTGGGCGCCGGGCGAAAGCCGGCCAGCAGGGCATCGGTGAAGACCAGGCGGCGCTGCGGTTCGACGATCAGGAAGCAGGCATCCATATGCGGGGCAAAGGGTTTTCCGGCTTCACTGATCTCGGTCACCAGCGGGCCGCCGGGGACGGCCTCGAAGCGGACCGCCCGGCACTTCGCCGGTTCGGGCACCCACCATTGCTCGAACTGCCGCGGTTGCGTCCAGGCGTCCCACACCGCGGTGCGGGGCGCCCGGATGAAGCGCTCGATGGTGAGGTCGCGCTCGGGGTCGAACATCTCGGTCATGTCTTATCCCTGGTGACGAAGGCCTCGAGCCGGTCGGTCCGCTGGCTCCAGAGCCGGCGCTGCTGGTCCAGCCAGCTGTCGACCAGCTCGAACGTGCCCTTTTCGAGGGTGCAGGTGCGCACCCGGCCGGATTTCGCGGTGCGGATCAGGCCGCTCTGCTCGAGCGCCGCGATGTGCTTCATGAACGAGGGCAGGGCCATGTCGAACGGCTTGGCCAGCTCGCCCACGCCGGCCGGGCCGCCACCGAGGCGTTGCAGGATAGCCCGCCGCGTCGGATCGGCGAGGGCCTGGAAAATTCCGTCGAGTCGCTCGGTGCCCGCATGCATGGGCGACGAGTAGCATTGGATAATGCTTAGCGCAATGGCTAAGTGTTGCTCACGGCGATCACTTAGCCGTTGCGCTAAGTGTTGGCGATTGATAGTTAGCCAAAATGCATAGTGTTACTCACTCGGAGTTCGAAGAATGAAGCTTGTGGTCTCGACATTCGTATCGCTGGACGGGGTCTATCAGGGGCCGGGAGGTCCGGACGAGGACCGCAGCGACGGGTTTTCGCGCGGCGGTTGGTTCGTGCCATACATGGAGGCGGGCTTTCTCGCGCAGGCGCGGAACTGGCTGGAGCGAGCCGGCGGCCTGCTGCTCGGGCGGCGGACCTATGAGAGCTCTGCACGCGACTGGCCGGAGATGAACAAGCCTGATGACGCCATCGGGCTGATGATGAACCGGCTGCCGAAATACGTGGCATCGGCGACGCTCGGCGCCACCCCGTGGGGGCCGGCGGCGGTGTTGCGCGGCGATGTGCTCAAGGAGATCGAGGCGCTGAAGGCGCGTGACGGCGGCGAGCTGCAGGTGCATGGCAGCGGCAGCCTCGCCGGCTCGCTGCTGGCGGCCGGGCTGGTCGATGAGCTGCGGCTGATCGTGGCGCCGGTGATCGTCGGCGCCGGGCACAAGCTGTTCAAGGACAGCGGCGTGGCGACGGGGATGCGAGCGCTGCGCAACGACACCACGCCCGGCGGGTTGAACATCCAGGTGTTCGAACGGGTGGGCGAGGCGAAGTACGAGACGTTCCAGCGGCCTTAGCAGCGGCATTGAGGGAGCCGCGCTCCCCTCCCCCTTGAGGGCTACGGGATTCACACATTTGCATCGTGCAGGGCGATGGCGATGCCGGTGAGCATGGCGGCGAGTTCTCGCCAGCCGTTTTGCATGGTTTTTGGTCCCGGTGGCTTGCCATAGCAGTTCCATCCGCCCAGGCGGGCGGCGACC
>NZ_LAJE02000170.1 GCF_000970465.2 Devosia insulae DS-56 | reverse complement strand
ACTGGGGAGAGGGTCGGGGTGAGGGGCAGTCCGCCTTGCTCGAAGGCGAAACGCCCTAGGCTTGCTCCTTATGCCCACCAAACCCGAGCCGCATCGCCGACAGCATCTTTTCAGCGAAGTTGTGCTCCTGGCGGGAGCGGAAGCGGGTGAAGAGGGCCGCGGTCAGCACCTCGGCTGGCACCGCTTCCTCGATTGCCGCTTCCACCGTCCAGCGACCCTCGCCGGAATCGGCGACGTGGCCGGAGAAGGCCTCGAGCTTTGGATCCTTGGCGAGCGCGATGGCTGAGAGGTCGAGCAGCCACGAGGTGACCACCGAGCCGCGACGCCAGACCTCGGCGATGTCGGCGACGTTGAGCTCGAAGCGCTCGCCCGGCGGCAGCACTTCGGCATTCTTGCTCTCGAGGATGTTGAAACCCTCGGCATAGGCCTGCATCATCCCGTACTCGATGCCGTTATGGACCATCTTGACGAAGTGCCCGGCGCCCGCCGGCCCGGCATGGATGTAGCCCTGCTCGGCCCGCGGATCGAGGCTGCCGCGACCGGGTGTCTCCTCGATCTCGCCCTTACCCGGGGCGAGCGCCGCAAAGATCGGGTCGAGATAATCGACCGCGGCTTTCTCGCCGCCGATCATCAGGCAATAGCCGCGATCGAGGCCCCAGACACCGCCGGAGGTGCCGACATCGACATAGCGGATGCCGGTCTTCTGTAACTCGGCGGCACGGCGGATATCGTCCTTGTAATAGGAATTGCCGCCATCGATCAGGATGTCGCCGGGCGCGAGGCAGGAGGCGAGATGCGCGATGGTGCCCTCGGTGATCTTGCCGGCCGGCAGCATCACCCAGATGGCGCGCGGGCCTTCGGACAGCGAGGCAACCAGCGCCTCGAGCGTCTCGGCCGGCCGGGCGCCATCATTGCCGAGCGCGGCGCGCGCGTTGGCGTCGATATCGTAGACGGCAACATCGTGCCCGGCGCGCATCAGCCGTTTGGCGATATTGCCCCCCATGCGGCCTAACCCGACAATACCGATCTGCATGATGCACACTCCACTGTAGCGACTGACGCGGGGGGTGTTATACGCGACATCGAGATTGCGGGGGCAGCCCCGAATGAGGAGGAACGACTATGCGGGTAGTGATTACCGGGGGCGCCGGAAACCTGGGCAGCAAGCTCCGGGAGCACCTGGAAACCGCCGATTGGGTGGAGGAGATCGTCGCCATCGACGTCGCCCCGTTCACCGCGGGCAAGAAGACCAAAGTGGTGGTTGCCGACCTCGCCGACCCCTATGACGAGCGCTGGCGCAAGGAAGCGCAGGCCGCCGACGGGATCGTGCACTATGCCTCGGCCAACCCGGCGCCCAACTCGAGCTGGGCCGAATCGGCCGCCTCGTTCGACATGACGGCGAACTTGCTCGAGCAGGCGGGCGGCGGCACAAAACCCTGCCGCTTCATCTTCGCATCGTCCAACCACGCCATGGGCGGCTACAAGGATGCGCCGCTGCCGACCGACGGCAAGCTCCGGATGTCGACGCCGCAGATCAGCGGCACCCGCTACTATGACGATGGCTACAAATGGGGCTCGGCCTATGGCGCCACCAAGGCGCTGGGCGAGCGCGTCTGCGCCGCCCGGGCGGCCGCGACCAATGGCCGGATCACTGCAGTGTCGACCCGCATCGGCTGGTGCCAGCGCGGCGAGAACCTCGCCACCACCATTGCCGGCAGCGGCGGTGGCGACCGCGGCGAGACCGACGAGGCGGTGATCAAGCGCAACGCCCTGTGGTACCGCAACATGTGGCTGTCGAACGGCGACCACAACCGGCTGATGGTGGCGGCTTTGCGTGCCGACGCCAGCAAGTGGCCCGCCCCGGCGATCGTCGTTTCCGGCATGTCGAACAATACCGGCATGGCCTGGGACCTCGAAGAGGCGCGTGAGTGGATCGGCTACGTGCCCGAGGATAACCTCTGGGCCGACCTCAAGGCCGCCGGGATTGCGTAAGGCAACATTGCCTTGTCTGCCGGAGGCAAGTATGCGGCTGGTATGGTGCGCGCCCAGGTGCGCACCCGCAAATTCTAGAGGGACAGCATGAGCTTTGCCGATATCTATGCCCGCGTGGTTGCCTGGGTCGGCGCCGGGGCGATCCTGGCGCGCAGCTTCAACGAGCCGAAGCGCAGCCCGCTCTACGGCAGCACGCCCGATATCCCGGCGGCACGGCCGCAGGCGATCCCGACGCTGAAGATGCCGACGGCGCGCGGCTGGTCGGGCGACCACAAGCCGACCGCTGCCGCCGGCTTAACGGTCAATGCCTACGCCCGCGGGCTGAAGCACCCGCGCTGGATGCATGTGCTGCCCAATGGCGACGTGCTGGTGGCCGAGGCGCTGAGCACCCCCGGCGGCGCCATCAAGACGCCGTTCGACTACGCCATTTTCACCACCATGCGGCGCGCCGCGGCCGTCGGGCAGAGCCCCAACCGCATTACGCTGCTGCGTGACGCCGATGGCGATGGCGTCGCCGAAGAGCAGCACACGCTGCTCGAAGGGTTGAACCAGCCGTTCGGCATGCAGCTGATCGGCAATACGCTCTATGTCGGCAATACCGATGGCGTCTATGCCTACCCGTTCACGGTCGGCGACACCCGGATCACCGCAACCGGCAAGAAGCTGATGGCGACCAAGCCGGGTGGCCACTGGACACGGAGCCTCCTCGCCAGCAAGGACCAGACCAAGCTCTATGTCGGCGTCGGTTCGCAATCCAATATCGGCGACAGCGGCATGGCCGTTGAAGAAGGCCGTGCCTGCATCTTCGAGCTCGACCTCACGACCGGCAAAAGCCGCATCTTCGCCGGGGGCCTCCGCAACCCGGTGGGCCTGGCGTTCGAGCCGACGACGGGTGAGCTCTTCACCGTGGTCAACGAGCGCGACGGCATCGGCGACGAGACCCCGCCGGATTACCTGACCTCGGTGAAAGATGGCGGCTTTTATGGCTGGCCGTACTCGTATTGGGGCAAGATCGTCGATGATCGGGTGCCGCAGGATCCGGCGAAGGTGGCGACTGCCATCGCCCCCGACTTCGCGCTCGGCGGCCACACTGCCTCCCTCGGCCTCTGCTGGCTGCCCGAGGGCACGCTCCCCGGCTTTGGCGACGGCATGGCCATCGGCCAGCACGGCTCGTGGAACCGCTCGACGCTCTCGGGCTACAAGCTCGCCTTCGTGTCGTTCGCCAACGGCAAGCCGACGGGCACGCCGCGCGATATCCTGACTGGGTTCCTGTCGCCGGACGAGAAGGAGTCTTACGGCCGTCCGGTCGGCGTGGTGATCGCGAGGGATGGCGCCGTGCTGATGGCCGACGACGTCGGCGACGTGATCTGGCGCGTTACTGGGGCTTGAGATTCCGGAGCTGGCATCGGCCTCTCCGTGATCCTCCCCCGCGCGGCGGGGGAGGATCACTGAGAGTCTGGCGATTCCATCGTGTGCGATTGCGCACACTCCATCGATGACGCCCACATCACGCGTTAACCCGTAGATTCGGCTGGCGCGAACTGATGGGGGGCCACACCATGCGATTTTCTGCGCTCATGCTGCTTGCCGCTGCCGGTCTCGGGAGCGGTGCTGCCAAGGCATCCGACCTGATCGTCGATGATCCTGAAGCGATCGCCGCCGCGGCGGATTACGACTGGTCGGGCGCCTATGCCGGCCTGTTCGGCGGTGCAGGCACCGGCGACGTCACGCTGGATGAACCGGGCGGTCTCGCCGACCCGCTCGACCTGGCGGCCGGCGGCTGGCTCGCCGGCGTGCGGGCGGGCTTCAATGCCGAAGCGGGCGTGCTGGTGTTCGGCGCCGAGGCGGACCTGGCGAAGAGCTGGATCGGCGGCGACGGCACGGCCACCACCGGCCTCAGCAGCCTCGATTACAGCTACGACATCGATTGGCTCGGCACCGTCACCGGCCGCGTCGGCTATGCCGCCGATACGCTGCTGCTCTATGCCAAGGGCGGGCTCGCCGCCGGTGGGGTGCGCTCGACGCTCACTCCCACTGCGCCGCTGCCGGCGCCGCCACCGGAGTCCGCTGACGCGGTCGCGACCGGCTGGACCGTCGGGCTCGGCACCGAGTTCGCCTTCAGCGAGAACGCCACGGCCGGCATCGAGTATGATTTCGTCGCGCTCGGCGCCGAGCTCAACTATGCCGGCGGCAGCCTTGATGCGAAGCAGGACCTGCACATCGTCAAGCTCGGGGTGAACTACGGCTTCTGAGCCGCGGCCTGGTAGGCGGCTTCAAGCTCCGCCAGCACCGAGCGCCCGGGTTTGGGGTCGCCCAGGTGCAGGTGGCGGAGCTCGGCCATGAAGTCGTCAGCCATCTGCGGCCCGCCCTCGGCCAGCGCAATGGCGCGGGCCGAAAGTTCTGGGCTCGCCGGCAGGAACTGCACCCCCCAGGCGCCCAGCTGCACCATTACCGGCACCAGCGCGATGGCCATTTCGGTCAGGTTGTAGATGGTGCGCTGCTTATGGGTGGGGTCGGCGGCGGCGGTCACCAGCCCCTCCTCCATCAGCCGCTTCAGCCGGTTGGCGAGGATGTTGGTGGCGATGCCCTCGAGCGAGTTGCCATGCAGTTCGCCATAGCTGCGGAAGTTGCCGAACATGATGTCGCGCAGCACCACGAGGCTCCAGCGATCGCCGAGCACTTCGACGGACAGATTGATCGGGCATCCGGATCGGCGATCCACGGGCGAGGGCTCCCTTTCACCGCTTCATTGAACATTCCGCTTGCAGTTTACAAGCAGTTTCTAGCTGGGTATACACCTTGCAACCTGCAAGTGGTTGTGGTGATGGTGGCGATGCAGATATTTCTGTCTCGGACTGTCGAATGGCGCTGCCGCCGCTCGTCTAGATGGCAGGACATGCTGAGGGACGGAACAATGAGCAAACACTATGGCTGGGTCATCGTCGCGGCGGGCGCGCTGATCACCTGCGTGGCAATGGGGGCGATGTTCGCCCTGCCGGTCTATCTGCAACCGATGGCCGAGGATACCGGCTGGAGCCGCGCCGGCATTTCGGCGGCGATGACCGTCGGCTTCATCGTCATGGGGGTTTCAGGCTTCGGCTGGGGCACGCTGAGCGATCGTATCGGAGCGCGGCCGGTGGTGCTGATGGCGACCGTGCTGCTCGGGGCCGGGCTACTGCTCGGCAGCCAGGCCAATGACCTGCTGGTGTTCCAGTTTGCCTATGGCGGGCTGGTCGGGGCGGCGGGCGGCGCCTATTTCGCGCCGATCATCTCGACCACGCTGGGCTGGTTCGACAAGAACCGCAGCCTTGCGGTATCGCTGGTCTCGATCGGCGGCGGCATCGCGCCGATGGTGATTACGCCGTTCGCCAGCTACCTGATCGAGGCCAATGGCTGGCGCAGCGCCATGCTATCCATCGCCATCGGCGCGCTGATCGTCATCGTGCCGGCGGCGCTGCTGATCCGCCGTGCCCCGACGCTGGCCGAACCGGCTCCGACGCCGAGCACCGCGGCGCAGCCCAAGCGGGCGTCGACCGGCTGGTCGGCGCTGCGCACGCCGCAGTTCATCGTCCTCGCCTCGGTGTTCTTCCTCTGCTGCGCGGCGCATTCCGGGCCGATCTTCCACACCGTCAGCTACGCCATGATCTGCGGCGCCTCGGCGCTGGCAGCAGCGAGCATTTACAGCGTCGAGGGCCTCGCCGGGCTGTTCGGCCGGCTGATCTTCGGCGTCCTCGCCGACCGGCTCGGCGTGCGCAAGGTGATCGTCGGCGGCCTCGTGCTGCAGGCCGTGGGCATCTACACCTACATCTATGTCAGCGAACTGACGCAGTTCTATGCACTGGCAGCGGTGCTCGGGCTCGCCTATGGCGGCGTCATGCCGCTCTATTCGGTGCTGGCGCGCGACTATTTCAGCCCGCGGGTGATGGGCACGGTGCTGGGCGGCATGGTGATGACCTCGAGCATCGGCATGGCCTTCGGCCCGGTGGGTGGCGGCTGGCTCTACGATACGTTCGGCACCTACCACTGGCTCTACATCGCTTCGGCCGGCATCGGCATCGCCGCCGCCGCCCTGGCGCTGGCCTTCCCGGCGAAGAAGAAGGACGTGGACGAGGATCAGGTGCCTGGGCAGCCGGTTGCGGCTTGAGGCTTGGCGGTTGAACCGGCCGGCGGAGGAGGCGGTGGGCGAAATGGCCCACTGCCTCAACTTCACCAGGGTCGTGCCCCACCCACGGGGTCATTCCCGCGAAAGCGGGAACCTCTGTTTTCGTGCCGACGGCGCGATCGCAAACGGAGTTCCCCGCTTTCGCGGGGATGACACCGCGGTTGGGGGACTTGCAGAGTTTCAGTTCGCATACACAGAAGTAGTTCCCGCCTTCGCGGGAATGACACCGTGGGTGGGGAACGGTCAGCGCGTTCGCATAACCTTCACGGCTCGCGCAGAAACCCAGCCGAGCGGCGCTGCAGCACGCCGATAATGGTGGTGGCGCCGAGGAAGCCGGTGATGAGGATGGCGCCGAGATTGACTGCGGCGAGCGTCGTCGCATCGAGGGCAAACTCGACCTCGAGCAGCACCAGGGTGAGGATCCAGGCGAGCCCGATGCCGAGCGGCGTCGCCAGCACGGCGGCGAAGGCCGCCAGCAGCACATAGTGCAGCACCGAAACCGACAGCACATCGAAGCGCTTGGCGCCGAGCACCTTTGAGATCACCGCATCGGCCTGGCGCTGCCGGCGTCCGGTGGCGAGGCTGCCGATCAGCACCAGCAGACCATTGCCCACCGCCAGCCCGCCGACCAGCGAGGCGGCGAGCGACAATTGGCCCAGGGCACGGGTGATCTGCTCCAGCGTCGCACCGATGGCGATGAAGCGGACATCGGGCAGCAGGGTCGCGAGTTCCCGCTCTACCGCCTCTTCGCGTCCCGGCGCGGCGGTCACCGAACCCAGCAGCGTCGAGGGGTAGTCGTCCAGCACGCCCGGCGAGAAGGTGGCAAGGAAGTCGATGCCGCCCTGCCACGAGTAATCGCGGAAATTGGCGACCTCGGCGGTGATGGTGTCGCCGAAGATGGCGAAAGACAGCTTGTCGCCGAGCTTGATGCCGAGGCCGGCGCGGAGGCTCTGGTGCAGCGACACCAAAGGGGCCCCCTGATACTCGACCGGCCACCAGTCCCCAGCCACCAGCTTCGAGGTCGCCGGCAGCACCTGCCGAAAGGTCAGCGGGATTTCGCCCGAGAGCAGGAACGACGCCTCGGGGCCGCGCGGCTGCAGCTCTGCCACCGGGGTGTCGTTGATGGCGCTGAGCGCGCCGCGCAGCATCGGCGTCGCGGCAAAGGCGGTGATATCGCCGCCTTCGTCCTTCAGCTTCTGCAGCGTGTCGACCTCGTCGGAGAAGAGATCGGAAGCGACCAGGGTCGGCGCGTCGAACACCGAAGCGCCCAGATATTCGTTCCTGAGGTTCACCTGCAGCACCAGCACCACCACCAGCATGGCCAGCGCCAGCCCGACCGAGATCACTACCGAGGAGGCGTTGGAGCCAGGGCTCGAGATATTGCGCAGCGCATAGCGCAGCACGCGGTTGGACGGCTCGGGCGACTTCCGCAGCGCCTGCCGGGCGAGGAAGATGCCGAACTGGAACAGCACCACCGACAGCACGCTGACGATGGCGAAGGCGGCGACCAGCATCGAATCATTGGTCATGATGACGGCGAGCCACAGGAACAGGGCAGCGGCCAGCACCAAGGGGACGATGCGCGGCGAAAAGATCAGCCCGGCCCAGTCGATCGGCGGCGCGGCCAGCCCCTTGGAGCGGAACAATGTCACCGGGCTGATGGTCTGGGCCTGCTGCAGCGGCAGGTAGGAAAAGGCAAAAGCGATGAGGAAGCCGACGCCCGCTGCCACCAGCAGCGGCTGGACATGCAGGGTCGGCGCCAGCTCGACGCCGACGGCGGCGCCGATCGCCGGCAGCGCCACCAGCGCGGTGCCGGCGCCGACGAGCAGGCCGATGCCGACGCCGACCGCCGCGAGCGCCGCGATCTGGGAGAAGAAATGCACGAAGATGCGGGCCCGGCCGGCTCCCATGCTGCGCAGCACGGCGATGACATTGGCGCGCTCGGCGACATAGGCCGAGATGGAGGTCCAGACGCTGACCCCGCCGATCAGCAGCGAGGCAAGGCCGACGATCACCAGGAAGCGCATGAACAGGTCGTAGTAGCGTACCATCGGCCCGAGGCCCTCGCGGGCCGAGCGGATGGTCCAGCTCGGATCGGCGAGGGCGGCTTCGAGCGCCGCCTTGCCGCTATCGGCGTCGCCCTCGGTCAGCACGACCTTGTAGCGAAAGAAGGTTCCAAGCCCAGGCAGCGGCGAGGTGCGGTCGGAGAGCACCGCCAGCGCCTCGGTGGTGATGACGGCGGGGAGGCCCAGCCGAAAGCCGCGCACCGCGGCATCGGGCAGCCCGCCCAGGGCGCCTCGCGCCTCGAATTCGGTGCCGGCGATCTCGAGCGTGTCGCCGACCTTGATGCCGAGCTGGTCGAGCATCAGCGGGCTGACCAGGGCGCCGAACTTGCCGTCGCGGTAGGAGAGGAAGGCGAATGGCGTCTCGCCCGAGGGCAGTTGCAGGCTGTCGACGGCGCCGAGCAGCGGATAGGTATCGCCCACCGAGATCAGGTCGACAAAAGCGCTCTCGTTGCCGACTTCGGCGCGCACATTGGTATCGACCACATAGGAGACCCGGCCGAAACGCGAGATCAGCGCCAGTTCGTCGGCGGTGGCCTGCCGGTCGGCGCGCGACAGCTCGACATCGCCGCCCATCAGCACGGCGGCATTTTCCTCCACCGCCTGCCGGATGCTGGCGCCGACCGAGCTGACGCCTGAGATCAGCGCCGTGCCGACGGCAAGGCAGATGATCAGGAGGCCGAAGCGCCTCAAGTCACCGCGCATATCGAGCAGGCCGATGCGGATGGCCGCGAGGACGGCACGCATCAGGTGGTAACCGAGCGGGTTTCGACCAGCTCGCCGGATGTCATGGTGAACACCCGGTCGGCGCGCGCCGCCAGCGATGAATCATGGGTGATCAGCACCACCGCGGTGCCCTGCTGGCGCGCCAGATCGAACATCAGCTCGACCACCACCGCACCGGTCTCCTGGTCGAGATTGCCGGTCGGCTCATCCGCCAGCAGCAGCCGCGGCTTGGCGATCATGGCGCGCGCCAGCCCGACGCGCTGCTGCTCACCGCCGGAGAGGGCCGCCGGCCGGTGATGCAGCCGGCCGCCGAGCCCAACCGCCTCGAGCGCCGCGGCAGCCGCCTCGCGGGTCTGGGCCAGCGACAGGTCGGGCGAGGCGATCTCGAGCGCCAGCCCGACATTGTCGAGGGCGGTCAGCGACGGGATCAGGTGAAAGCTCTGGAACACGATGCCAAGCGTATGGCGCCGGAACACCGCCAGATCGTCCTCGCCCAGCCCCGACAGATCCTGCCCGGCGACCACCACTTTGCCGGACGTGGCGCGCTCCAGCCCCGCCAGCAGCATCAGCAGCGAGGTTTTGCCGCTGCCCGAAGGTCCGACAATGGCCGCAACTTCCGAAGCTTCGACCCGGAGCGAGACGTTCCTCAGAATGTGAAGCGGCCGTGAAGCGACCTCCAGAGTGTAGTCCACGCCGGACGCATCAACGATCGGCTGCGCCGCCGGGGGGCGCGGGCTGGAACTGTGGTCTTGACTGAGGGCCATTTGGGACTTGCGGTAGGGGACAAACCAAAAGAATGTGCTGGCCGCTCTTGCTTCTTGCTGCCCGCCGCATGATCTCTGGCATCGTCGGGCGGGCAAGTCAAAATGGAAGCGGACCGAATAGCCGGCCGCTTACAGATTTCAGCGTTACTGAACGCTAGAACGCCGTTGGAGGGCGTGGGACGAGATGAGACAGCACCTGCATGCCGCTATGGCCGTCACCGCCATGACGCTGGCGGGAATGGCCACGCCGGCGATTTCCGGGCCCGTAGAAGTCCTGGAGTCCTACGTGGGCGACTGGAAGGGGGCCGGTGCACTGGTCGGCGGCCAGAACCCCGAACCGTTCAAATGTCGGCTCGGCATTTCCAAGGGCAATTTGAACAAGATCAACTATGCCGGCCGCTGCAGCCTGATCGACATGAACCTGTCGGTGAGCGGCACCATCGCCTTCGACGACAAGGCGCAGCGCTACCAGGCGGTGATGAGCTCGAATGCCGGCTTCACCGGTGTCGCGGTCGGCCAGATCAAGGGCGACACGATCAATTTCGACCTGCGCGAGAAGCAGCAGGATCGCGGCGGCAATGATGTGCGCATCGGCTCGCGGATCCTGCTCGAGGGCAACGCCATCACCGTCGATTTCGAGGTCGAGTTCAACAGTTCCGGCCAGGTGCTGACCGCCTCGGTACCGTTCTCACGCTAAGGGTTTCTGCCCCGACAGTTCTACCCAAGCCACGGAAATCGCGACGCTTTTGATCTGGATCAAAGCGTCGCGTACCGTTGTGCGGCTCTCTCTGCGTCAAGCAGAGAGCATCGATATGCCGCCCGAAGCCATCATCGTCGTTACCGCCGTCCTCGCCGCCTTCAGCCTGCTGATGGGTACGCTCGGCTGGGTGATGTGGTACACGCGAAATACGCCGCGGCCCGCCCCCCGAGACTGAATGCCGCGTGCGACAAACCTCACCATCCGCCACGTCGCGGGAGGGTGTAAGGCTCACCCGCGATGGGCGAGCGTCTGGACATCCACAACTCCGAGACCCCCGTGCTGTGCCGCAGCTGCGAAGCGCGTCACCGAGGCATGTGCGGCGCTCTGAAGCCGGATGAGCTGATCGAATTCGCCCGCCACACCCGCAAGGAGCGGCACGAGCACGGCGACGAACTGATCGGCGACAGCACGGCGATCCACGCCTACGCCAATGTGATGCGCGGGGTGATCAAGCTCAGCAAGGTGCTGGAAGACGGCCGCCAGCAACTGGTCGGCCTGCAATTCGCGCCGGATTTCCTCGGCCGGCTGTTCGGGCGCGAGAGCGTCGTCACCGCCGAGGCGGCCTCGGCGGTCGACCTCTGCGTCATCCCGCGGCCGGCGCTCGAGCAGATGATGGCCAGCACCCCGGCACTCGAGCACCGGCTGATGCAGCAGACACTGCGCGAGCTCGACGAAGCGCGTGACTGGATGGTGACGCTTGGGCGGAAAACCGCACAGGAAAAGGTCGCGAGCTTTCTCTATCTCATCGCCATGCATGCCGACCCGGCCGCGGAACCGGTTGACGGCGTCAGCTTCGAACTACCGCTCAGTCGGTCAGATATCGCTGATTTCCTCGGGCTCACCATCGAGACGGTATCGCGCCAGCTGACCAAGCTGCGGCAGGCGGGGGTGGTCAGGATTACCAACAACCGGACGGTCGAGGTACCCGAGCTCGAGGCGTTGCAGGGGCTTTGCGGGTAGACCTGCTCCCCTCCCCCTTGAGGACCCTTGAGGGGGGCTATCGCATATGGAGCACTGACAGTAGTTGGATGGCCTTCTCCCCTTGTGGTCAGCGGACGAGGGCGAAGCCCTCGCCGCGAGGTGGCCGAAGGCCGGATGAGGGGTTCTTTCCGCGTGCTCATCGTCCGTCGCTTCGCTCCGGCCGCGCTACACTTCGTTGCGCGGACCCCTCATCCGCCCTTCGGGCACCTCCGGGCGAGGGCTGCGCCCTCGTCCCGCGACCACAAGGGGAGAAGGCAAGAGGTGCCCAGCGTCGCCATATGCGATTGCCCTCCCCTCGAGGGGAGGGAGGCGACGACTGAGAGCCCGGCGCTCAGACGCGAGTAGGCCCTGCCAACCGCCCTGCCCTGAGTTCCAGCACCCGGTCGAACGTCTCCGGCACTACTGCGTGAGTAATGACGATCGCCGTGCGGCCGCGGGTCAGCTCCGGCAGTTCGGCGAGGAACGTTGCCTCGGTCTCGACATCGAGCCCGCTGGTCGGCTCGTCGAAGACGATGACGTCGGCGCGCGACAGCAGGGTTCGGGCGAGACAGATGCGGCGGGCCTGCCCGGCTGACAGGGTCCGGCCTGCCTCGCCGACCACGGCGTCGAGCTGTCCGGGCAAGCCGCGCACGAACTCCGCCAGTTGCACCGCCTCGAGCACGCGCCACAGCGCCGCATCGTCGGCATCGTCGCGGCCGATGCGGAGGTTGGCGCGGATGGTGTCGAGGAACACCGGCGCGTCCTGGGTCATCAGCGCCACCCGCTGGTGGAGCTCGGCGTCGGCCACGTCGCGCAGGTCACTGCCGTTGAGGCGGACGGTACCGGCATCCGGATCGACCAGCCGCAGCAGCAGTTGCGCGATGGTCGACTTGCCGGCGCCGCTCGGTCCCGTGATGGCGACGCATTCGCCGGTGCGGACGGCAAAGCCCAGCCCGTCGAGCACCGGGTGCTCGGGGTCGTAGCCGAAGCGCACCGCCTCGAAGCGCATATCGCCACCAGGGGGAATGGGCAGTGGTGCGGCTGGTTCGGCGACGATGGGTGCACTGTTGGCGATGGCCTGCAGCCGGTCGGCGGCCGCGGCGGCGCCGGCCAACCGGGTGGCGCTGCGCACCAGCATGGCCGAGGCTTCGAAGCTGGCGAGCACCGCCAGCAGCAGGCCGGCCAGCAGCGGCCCCTCGATCGCCCCAGCTTCCAGCGCCGCAAAACCGGCCACCAGGGTGCCGAGCAGCGCTCCGCCGGCCAGCAGTTGCACCAGCGCCGAAGCCAGCGCGGCACGCAGGCCCAACCGTCGGCGAGCTCGCGCCAACTGCTCCGATGCCGTTGCGGCGCTCGTCGCCGCCTCGCCGGTAGCGCCGAACAGCACCAGGTCCTGGTGCCCGTCGATGCCGTCGAGTACCGCCTGGCGCAGCGCCGCACCGGCCGCGACGACCTCGCTGCCGACAGCGCGGGAAGCCAGCACCAGCCCGCCCGGCACCAGCAGCACTGCGGCAAAGAACAACAGCGCATAGACCAAAGCCGCACCAGGCAAGGCAAGCACCAGCACCACGGTCATCGCGGCGCCGGCCAGCACCGCCGTGCTGATCGGCCCGAGCGCCACGAGGAACACCGTATCCAGCGCCTCGACATCGGCGAGCAGCCGGCTGACCAGGTCGCCGCGGCCAAAGCGCCGCGCCAGCGGCACCAGCGGGAAGAGTTTGGCGAACAGCCAGGCCCTGAGGTCGGAGAGCAGCCGCAGCGTCATATCGTGACCGCTGAGCTTTTCGCCGTAGCGCGACAGGATCCGGATGAACGACAGGCCGCGGACGCCTGCCGACGGGGCGAAGATGTTGAAGGCCGAGCCGAGCGTGCTGAGCGCCGCCGCGGTGAGGAACCAGCCGGAAAGCCCGAGCAGGCCGATGCCGGCGAGCAACGTCACCAACGACAGCAGCACGGTGAGCAGGATCGGGCCCTTCAACCGCCCGAGCAGCGGAGCGAAAGCGAGAATGGCTCTCATGCCGCCCCCACGCTGCGATCGGTGATCACCGGCTTCGGCGCCGCCAGCAGTTTGCCGCCGGCAATGCGGAACACCTTCTGCATGCGCGCTGCAACGGCCTGCGAGTGGGTGGCGACGACGAGCGTTCGTCCGGCGGCGAATTCGGCCAGGCCATCGAGCACCAGCGCCTCGGTTGCGGCATCGAGGTGCGCGGTCGGCTCGTCGAGCAGAACCAGGCCGGGATCGCGCAGGTAGATGCGGGCCAGCGCAATGCGCTGGATCTCGCCGCCGGAAAGGCCCAACCCGTCCTCGCCCAACAGCGTTGCCAGCCCCTCGGGCAAGGCGTCGGCGAAGTCGGTGACCCGTGCCAGCTGCGCCGCCTGGCGCACCGCGGCATGGTCAGCATCGCGCCGCCCCAGCCGGATGTTGTCGGCAATGCTGCCGGCGAACAGCCGTGGCCGCTGCCCCAGCATGGCAACCCGCTGCCGCAACAGCGGTTCGGCGAAGTCGGCGAGGGTCTTCCCGTCGATACGGATGTCGCCGCCGAAGGCACGCAAACCGGCAATCGCTTCCAGCAGCGTCGACTTACCGATGCCGCTGGCGCCGAGGATGGCAACCCTGGCGCCGGGCTCGAGCATGAGGTCGGCAGCAGTGATGACCGGCCTCCCCGTCGGATCGGCCAGTGCAATGGCACGCAGCTCGAGGGTCGCCGCGCCCGTGGATGCGGCAGCAGTGGCGACGGCGGCTAAGGGCGCCGCCTCCCCCGGCAGCGCATCGAGTTCGCGCTCGATCTCCGCCACGGCGGCCCTCGCCGAGGCGCGGTCGTGGTAGTGCGCCGCGAGCAGGCGCAGAGGTTGGTACACCTCGGGCGCCATGAGCAGCAGGAACATTCCGGCCGCCAGCGTCAGCTCGGTGCTGTGGACGTTCACCAGGTCGAGGAAGGTCAGCCCGACATAGAGCGCCACCCCGGCGACGCCGAGCGCTGCAAAAAACTCCAGCACCGCCGAGCTGAGGAAGGCGATACGCATCACCCGCATGGTGCGGACCCGCAACTCCTCGGAGGCAAGCCGCACGCGCGCCGTCTCCGTTGCGTCCTGCCCGAACAGCTTCAGCGTCACGAGGCCGCGCAGCCGGTCGGCGAAGCGGCCGCTCAGCCGGTTCAGTGCGGCGGCCTGCGAGCGGCTCGCGGCTTCGGCGCCCCAGCCGGCCAGCGCCATGAACACCGGGATCAGCGGCGCCGAAATCAGGAACAGCAGCCCGACGATCCAATCGACCGAGAAGGCGACGACGGCAAAGGCGATCGGCAGGATCGCCGCCTGCAGCATGGCCGGCAGGTAGCGGGTGAAATAGCCGTCGAGCGCCTCGACCTGTTCGAGCACGGTGCTCGACAGGGCGCCCGAACTCTTCGAGGCGGTCCAGGTCGGGGCGCGGCGCAGCAGGTCGGCCGCCAGCCCGGTGCGCAGCCGCGCTTTGATCGCTTCGCCAAAGCGCACAGCCGCCACCTCGCCGAGCAAACCAAGCGCAATGCGGATAATGAGGATGCTTGCCAGCAGCGCCACCTGCGGCAGCAGTGTCGTGAGCCCGGCGCCCTCGACGATGGCGCGATGCAGCAGCCCCGCCAGCACCATGGCCTGCGCCACCAGCAGCGCGCCGGCCAGCAGCGGCAGGCCGAGCACTGCGATGAGCAACGGCCGGTCGGTTGCCGCGAGGCGGTTCAGCCAGCGCCCCCCGATTTTCGCCTTATCGTCCATTGACCTACCGTGTGGAGAAGGTCTCCAAATCTGGCTTATAGTCATGCGCATCGCCTTGATCTGGATCAAGGCGGTGCGATGCGAATGCATGTACTGCGGCAAGCATGCCGGCCACCTGGTGCAGACTTGTTGTGCAGACTTGGGCCGGACAACACGAGGCATCCCCATGGTCGATCCCATCGTCGTCGATCTGTCGCGCATCCAGTTCGCTGCGACAGCGATGTACCATTTCCTGTTCGTGCCCCTGACGCTGGGCCTCTCCTTCGTGATGGCCATCATGGAGAGCGTTTACGTGATGACCGGACGCGTGGTCTGGCGCAAGGCGACGCTGTTCTGGGGGGTGCTGTTCGGCATCAACTTCGCCATGGGCGTCGCCACCGGCGTGGTGATGGAATTCCAGTTCGGCATGAACTGGAGCTATTACAGCCACTATGTCGGCGACGTGTTCGGCGCACCGCTCGCCATGGAAGGGCTGATGGCGTTCTTCCTCGAAGCGACGCTGGTCGGGCTGTTCTTTTTCGGCTGGGACCGGCTGAAGCCGGTGGCGCATCTTGCCGTAACCTGGCTGGTGGCGCTGGGCGCGAACTTTTCGGCGCTGTGGATTCTCATCGCCAATGGCTGGATGCAGAACCCGGTGGGCGCGGCGTTCAACCCCGACACCATGCGCATGGAAGTTACCGATTTCATGGCGGTGCTGTTCAACCCGGTGGCGCAGGCGAAATTCGTCCACACCGTTTCGGCCGGCTATGTCTGCGGCGCGGTGTTCGTGCTGGCGGTGAGCGCGATGTTCCTGCTCAGCGGCAAGCATCTGGAACTGGCCAAGCGCTCGATCGTCGTCGCCGCGAGCTTCGGCCTCGCTTCGGCGCTGAGCGTCGTCGTGCTCGGCGACGAGTCGGGCTATGTGGCGACCGAGCACCAGAAGATGAAGATCGCCGCGATGGAGGCGATGTACCACACCGAGCCGGCCCCCGCGGCGCTCACCCTGTTCGCCATTCCGGGCAGTGACGGCCGCCCGGCCTTCGAGGTGCAGTTCCCCTGGGTGCTTGGCCTCATCACCACGCGCTCGCTCGATCGCGACCTGCCGGGCATCACCGAGCTCACCGAGCATGCCGCCCTGCGGATCGCCAACGGCGTTGAAGCCTACAAGGCGCTGAACGCGCTGCAGGCGAACCGCAACGACGCGACGGCGCGGGCCGGCTTCGATGCCGCCAAGGCCGACCTCGGCTACGCGCTGTTGCTGAAGAAGTACCGGCCGGATGTCGAGAACGCCACCGGCGAGGAGATCGCCAAGGCGGCGCTCGATACGGTGCCCGATGTGTGGCCGCTGTTCTGGAGCTTCCGCATCATGGTCGGCGCCGGCTTCTTCTTCATCGCCTTCTTCGCGCTGTGGTTCTGGAAAGCCTCGACGCACCGGATCGAAAAGCCGCGCTGGCTGCTCTGGGTGGCGGTCGCAGTGCTGCCACTGCCGTGGATCGCCATCGAAGCGGGCTGGTTCATCGCCGAGTATGGCCGGCAACCCTGGGTGGTGGAGGGCGTGTTGCCCACCTTCTACGCCGCCTCGGGGCTCAACTTCTGGGATCTGGTGATCTCGCTGAGCTTCTTCATGCTGCTCTACACGGCGCTGCTCATCGTTATGGTCTGGCTGATGGTTCGGACCATCAAGCATGGCCCATCCGACAAGCTGAACTTCGACCAGTCGATCGAGCCGGTCGAGACCGCCACGATCGCCCCCGCCAAGTAAGGACCAGCCCGATGAGCACCATTCCTCTCGACTATCAAACGCTGCGCATCCTGTGGTGGGCCCTGCTCGGCATCCTGTTGATCGGCTTTGCGGTGATGGGCGGCCGCGATCTCGGCGTCGGTACGCTCCTGCCCTTCGTCGCCAAGACCGACGAGGAGCGGCGCGTGCTGATCAACCTCGTCGGCCCGACCTGGGAAGGCAACCAGGTGTGGCTGATCCTCGGCGGTGGCGCGATCTTCGCCGCCTGGCCGCAGCTCTACGCGGTGAGCTTTTCCGGCTTTTACATCGCGATGATCGCAATCCTGCTGGCGCTGATCATCCGGCCGGTGGGCTTCAAGTTCCGTGGCAAGGTCAGCGATCCGCGCTGGCGCGCCACCTGGGATACGGCTTTGTTCATCGGCGGCTTCCTGCCAGCGCTGATCTTCGGCGTCGCGGTCGGCAATGTGTTTCTCGGCGCGCCATTCCAGCTCGATGTGACGCAGCGCATCACCTATAGCGGCAACTTCTTCGGCCTCCTGACGCCGTTCGCCCTGCTCTGCGGTCTTGTCAGCCTGTCGATGATCGTGACGCAGGGCGCCGCGGTGATTGCCGGCCGTACCGATGGCGAGATCGCCGAGCGGGCCCGCAAATACGGGCGCTGGTCGGCGCTGGCGACGATCGTGCTGTTCGTCATTGGCGGGCTGCTGGTGCTCTATGTGCTCGAAGGCTACCGCCTGATCGGGCCGCCGCGGACCATCGCCCCGTCGAACCCGCTGGGCAAGGAAGTGGTGCGCGAGGTCGGCGCCTGGGGCGGCAATTACGGCGCCATGCCGTGGACCATGGCGCTGCCGATCCTGGCGCTGTTCGGCAGCATCGTCGCCTGGTGGGCGCTCGGCGCCCGGGCCCGGCTGGTGGCGCTGCTCGGCTCGAGCCTCGCCATTTTCGGCATCATCGCCACGGCCGGATTGTCGCTGTTCCCGTTCCTGTTGCCTTCGTCGATCGACCCGCAGTCGAGCCTTACGGTCTGGGACGCCTCGTCGAGCCAGCTGACGCTGTTCGTCATGCTGTGCGCCGCGATCGTCTTCCTGCCGATCATCATCCTCTACACCAGTTGGGTGTTCCGGGTGATGCGCGGGCCGGTGACCACCGCCAGCCTCAACAAGAACCCCAACGCCTACTGAGGGACACAGATCAGATGTGGTACTTTTCCTGGATTCTCGGTGTCGGCCTCGCCTGCAGCTTCGGCATCCTCAACGCCATGTGGTTCGAGTTCCGCGAGGACGCGCGGCAGTCGAAGGCCAAACCCGACGACAGCCGTCCGGCCACCTGACAGCGCGGTGCGGTCTGTGGCATGGTCCGGGCAGTGAGGCAGCGGGGCCAAGGTGAGCGCGGACCGGGACGACAGACTGACGGCGTCGGCGATCAGCCGGCGCATGGTGCTCGGCGGCCTCGTGGCGCTGCCGATCACTGCCTGCACCTCGATCAGCCCGCAGGCGCTCAACAGCCTCGGCAGCAAGGTCGACAAGGCGAAGGTCGATTTCCCGCACCTAAATCAGATGGCCCGACGCGCCGACGACTCGCAGCGCAGCGAAGCCGAGATCCGCGGTCGGTGGCCCAATGTGACCAAGGTTGGCCAGATCCCGGCGGTCGGCGTGCGCTACGTGGTCGAGCAGGATCACGGCAGAAAGGCGCAGTACCTGTCGATGCCCGGCATGGCATCCCGCTGCACCGCGGCTTCGAGGACAGCGCGCTCGCCGTGCGGGCCGAAGTCGCGCCGCAACTGCGCAGGGACTACCGGACCTATGTCAGCGGTTACTCGATGGGCGCCGGCATCGCCGCGGTGCTGTCGCTGTATCTGAGGGATGATGGCTACAACCTCGTCCGCACCACCACCTACGGCCAGCCGCGGGTGACCAATGCGGTGGGCGCCAGCAAGCTCGCCGGCCTGCCGATCACCCGCGTGGTCAATGTCGACGACTTCGTCTCGATGGTGCCGACCTTCCCGTTCGAGCACTTTGGCGAGGAAGTGATCCTCCATCCCGGCGCCGACTTCGTCTACCTGACGCACCAGGACGCCAACGCCATCTCGATCGGCGAGATCTGGCGCGAGAGCCACGGGCTCAGCATCGCCAACCACGCGTCGGAACTCTACGTGGCGCGGCTGGCGCAGAAGCTGAAGGGCGCGCAGGCGGTGCCGTATCTGGCGCGGCTGACGTAGACACCGCCGGTGGTCCGCAGCCCTCGGGAGAAGCAAAGCGTCTGACAGGCCGGTGCGGGAAGAGTACCCCCCACCCCTGTCCCC
>NZ_LAJE02000169.1 GCF_000970465.2 Devosia insulae DS-56 | reverse complement strand
ACGATCTACCCGACACCGCTCGTCGGCAGCGTCAGAGGTGTATAAGAGACGGGCCCGCTGGCGACCGAGATCTGCAGCACCAGCGAGCCCGCCTTGACCACACGACCCGACGGGCGGCTGGCGGCGTGTCATCACAGGTAGGAGGCATCGCATATGAGCAGCCACCGGCGGTGGAGCGAGTGCCTTCTCCCCTTGTGGGAGAAGGTGCCCGAAGGGCGGATGAGGGGTTCTCTCCGCGCACTCTGTCGCTCGTCGCTTACGCTCCGAACGCGCATCGCCGAGCGATGCGAGACCCCTCATCCGGCGCTGCGCGCCACCTTCTCCCACAAGGGGAGAAGGCAAACCGGTGCGCGTTGCATCCATCAGCACCAGCCCTGCCCTAGATAGAGAGTATCCCCCATGCCCACCATCCTTTTCACCAATGGCCGCGTACTCGACCCCGCCGCAGGCGTGCTGCGCGAGGGGCTGGCCGTGCTGGTGCGCGATGGCCGTATCGCCGAAGTCAGCGCCGGCATCGCCGCTCCCGCCGACGCCCGCGTCATCGACCTTGGCGGTCGTACCCTGATGCCCGGGCTGATCGATTGCCATGTGCATGTGGTGGCCGAGACGCTGGACCTCTGGGGCAATATGATCGCCCCCTCGTCGCTTGCCGGCCTCCGCTCGGCCCGCGTCATGGAAGACATGCTGCAGCGCGGCTTCACCACCATTCGCGATCTCGGCGGCGCCGATCACGGCCTGGTCCGCGGCATCGAGGAAGGGCTGATCGACGGGCCGCGCATCATCATCTGCGGCAAGGGCCTCACCACCACCGGCGGGCATGCCGATCTGCGCAAGCGCACCGACGATCGCCCCGGCATGATGTCGGACCGGCTGGGCTCGATGGGCCATATCGCCGATGGCGTCGATGCCGTCCGCACTGCCTGCCGCACCATGATCAAGGAAGGCGCCAACTTCATCAAGGTGATGGCCAATGGCGGCGTCTCCTCGCCCAACGATCCGATCCACTCGATCCAGTATTCGCGCGAGGAAATCCTCGCCATGGTCGAGGAGGCCGAGAATGCCGGGCTCTACGTCTCGGCCCATGTCTATACCGATGCTGCCATCCGCCGCTGCGTCGAGCTTGGCGTCCACTCGCTCGAACACTGCAACCTGATCAGCGCCCAGACGGCAAAACTCGCCGCCGAGATGGGTTGCATCGCTGTCCCCACCCTCGTCGCCTATGACGCGCTGTGGCTCGAAGGCAAGGCGCTGGGCCTCGGCCCCGCCGAGTTCGAAAAGATCGAAGTGGTGCGCTCGGGCGGGCTCAACTCGCTCGCCATCATGCGCGACGCCGGCCTGCCCATGGCCTTCGGCTCGGACCTCCTCGGCGGCCTGCGCAAGTACCACTGCATGGAGTTCGAGCTGCTGGCCAAGGTGCTGACCCCGGCCGAAATCATCCGCTCCGCCACCGCAATCGGCGCCGACCTCTGCCGCATGACCGGCGAGATCGGCACCATCGCCGCCGGCGCGCACGCCGACCTGATCGTCGTCGACGGCGATCCTCTGGCGGATATCACCCGGCTGCAAGGGGATGGCGCGCACATGCCGCTGATCATGCGCGGTGGCGAGGTGTTCAAAGATCGGGTGTGAGGGGTCGGCGGACGGCCTGTCTGCAGAAGCGGCGCTACGTTACGACGCTTGTGTTTCGCGCCGGTCCCGCTTCGGTCTTCACCACCAGCCCGTGCCCCGCGACTTCTCTTTCGATCCAATCCCGCACACGCTTCCGCTTGGCGGATTTGACATCGTGCACGCTGAATGTCGGGGCTCGCCTATCCAGTTCGGTCCAGTCAACCGTGCCCCAGCCGGTCTGGCGGAGGCAGCTGTAGAGGCTCGACTGAAAGGTCACCAGCCGCCCCCTGAGGAGTGCAGGGGCCTCGCCATCGGGGACGCGGAAATGCAGCACCAGCGTATTGGACATGCCGCCCCCTTGCCGCGTCGACGACAGCCTACGCCTTCAGCACGATCACCTTGGTGTTGACCGGCGTCTTGTCATAAAGGTCGAGCATGTCCTGGGTGATGAGGCCAATGCAGCCGCTCGAGACGCCGGTGCCGATGGTTTCGGGCACGCTGGTGCTGTAGAGCGTGTAGAGGGTGTAGACGCCGTTCTGATAGAGATAGAGCGCCCGGGCGCCCAGCGGATTGTCGAGACCCGGCTTCATGCCGCCGGCATATTTGGCCGCTTCCGGCTGGCGCTCGATCATCTCCTTGGGCGGCGTCCAGATCGGCCACTCGGCCTTGCGCCCGATATAGGCGTCGCCGCTCCACAGGAACCCAGCGCGCCCGACGCTGACGCCATAGCGGGTGGCGTAGCCATCGCCCTCGATGCGGTAAACATAGTGGTTGCGTGGGTCGACGATGATCGTGCCGGCCACTTCCTTGCTGTCGTAGCGCACGGTGCGGCGGAAGTACTTCGGGTTGATCTTGCTGACCTTGACCGCCGGGATCGGGAACCGCTCATTGGGCCGCGGCCCGTAGACCCGCTCCGCTTCCGCAACGCTCATGCCGGCCGGGGCACAACCGGCCAGCGCCAGGACGCCGAGGCCGATGGCTGCCCCGCCGAGGAACGCCCGGCGATTGATCAACTCCGGCCGAATTGCCGCTACCGGTTCGCCGCTATGATTCGCATCGTCTACGACCATGGCTTGAAATCTCCCATTCCCGTCGCCCGAAAAGATCACACGGATCGCACCCCCGAAGCTGAGACTGGTCCCGCATCGCGCAATTGGCAAGCGGGCTTTGCGAGCGTCGCAGGGCCGTCACCTGCCTGGCCCCTTCGCCATGGCGCAGCTGGCCGCCCCCATTTCGGACACCTGATGGACATGCTAGCTGCGAGCCAGGCAGACGCCTCGGGCGGCAGATACAATGAAACCTGAAAAGCTCTTCATACCCTCCGCTGAGCTCGGCGTCCGACTGGAAGTCGTTGTCGCCAGGCCCAACGGCAAAGGTCCGTTTCCCACGGTGGTGTTCAACCACGGCTCGACCGGCCGGGGTCAGAACAGGTCGCTCTATTCGAGGACAGTCGCTCCAGCCGCTGTGGCGAACTATTTCGTTGAGCAGGGATGGATGGCCGTGTTCCCCCAGCGCCGGGGACGAGGGAAATCCGGCGGGGCATATGGCGAGGGGCTGGCTGCCGACGGTTCCGGCTATTCGTGCGACATGGACATTGCGATTGCCGGCTTCGAGCGGGCCGTCGAGGATGTTGATGCCGTGGTCAGCCATCTGCGCGACCGCCCTGACGTGGACAGGGACAGGCTGGTCATCGGGGGCGTCTCACGCGGGGGCATCTTGTCCATAGCCTATGCCGGGATGCGGCCGGGCACCTTCCGCGGCGCCATCAACTTCAACGGCGGCTGGCTGGGAAGAGCTTGCCCGACCCACGAACGCGTCAATCCAATGCTGTTCGAGCGTGGTTCGCCCAGCGGGATTCCGACGCTTTGGCTGCATGGCAGGTTCGATCAGTACTACAGCCTGGCGCACTGCCGAGGGAACTTTGAACGGTTCGTCATGGCTGGCGGGCAGGGAGAATTCGTAGCGGCCCCCATGGGCCATGCGTTGATGTTCAAACCGGCGCTTTGGCAACAGCACGTCGACCGCTATTTGCGCGACCTAACGGATTGAGCCTCCATAGGGCCATAGCCTGCTTCGAGGTCGTGAGTTCACCGACCCTACCGTCTCGGCACGTAGCGCAGCGCCACGGCCCCTGAGCTGAGCTCTATCCGGTCGATGGGCTTCAACTCGACATATCTGGAGAGCCCGCCGAACAAACTGGGCCCATGACCGGCAAGGCGGGGCTGCATTACAAACTCGTACTCATCGATCAGGCCCAGCTCCGCCAAGGCCAGCGGCAGCTTTACGCCGCCGGTGAGCAGCGCCTTGCCCGGCTGCTGCTTGAGCTTCTCGACGGCCTCGGCGAGATCGCCGCGCACCAGATCGGAATTCCACTCGACCCGCTCGAGGGTGCTCGAGACGACGTATTTCTGCATCGCGTCGATGGTGCGGGCGAAGGGCTCGGTCCACTCGGGTGGCGTCGAGGTCCGCGTCGCCAACCGCCATGCGCCCTCCATCATCTGGTAGGTGACGCGACCGAAGAGCAGCGCATCGGCCCGGGCGATGCTCTCGGTGGCATGGCGATGCGTTGCCCGCAGCTGCTCCTCCTGCAGCACCGGATCGGCCGGAATGGCGTTGTGGTGAACGCACCCGTCGAGCGTCACGTTGATGGAGTAGAGAAGAGGCCGCATTACGGTCGTTGCTCCTTGGTGGTTCGTGCCGCGACGGCCCGCTCGAAGCGTTGCAGCTGGCTGGTCAGTCCGATAATGGCGCCGCGGGTCATCTCGGGGTCGGGGTGACGATCGGCGGTCAGGACCATCCGAACACGCCCGGCCTCGGCGTGGAGCTCGACCAGCATGTCGTAGGGGTACGACTCGACGCCGGGGACGAAGTCGATATCGAAGCGAATGCGCAGCTTGCGGTGGGGCACAATCTCCATGAACCGACCACTCACCCACGCCTTCGGCGGCTGGTTGAGGTTTTTCAGGAAGGCGATCTGCTCGGCGCCCACCGCGGTCATCACGTGATCGAACGCACCACCGACCCACAGCTCGAGGACGGATACCTCCATGTACATGCCCTCGGGGGCGAACCACTCCTCGAGCCCTTGCTTGGTGGTCCACAGCACCCAGACGTCCTCGATCGAGGCGTTGTAGACCCGCTCCAGCCTGATCGTCCCCGCGCCTAACTCGCCGGCCTCGAGCATCACTTCTCCCCCTCGCGTTGCCGCGCGCTGCGCAGGCGATCCAAGGCGGCGTCGAACCGATCGAGGCGGCCCTCCCAAAGCTGACGATAGTTCCGGACCCAGTTGTCGATCGCCTGGAACGGCTCGGGGCGGAGCGAATAGAGGCGCCTCGCCCCATCAGGCCGCATCGCAACGAACCCGGCTTCGCCGAGAATGCGCAGGTGACGCGAAACGCCCGACTGATCGATATCGACGGCGCGAACCAGGTCGCCGACCGCCTGTTCGCCGCTGGCCAGCGCTTCGACGATGCGAAGCCGCGTCGGATCGGCCAAGGTCTGGAATACGCTTTGTTGCATCATCATGCATATGTATGGCGATGCATATTTTAAGTCAAGGTCGTAGCGGCGATGTCGACGTCGAGGTCCTGCACGCCGGTTCGACCTGCAGACTGGCTCCCTCCCCCTTGCCCCACAGTCTGCCCGTGGGGGTCCCTTCATCCCAGTTCCAGCGTGGTAATCCCGAACACTTCTCCCAACGGCAGCGTTGGCGCCTCCCCCAGATACATCCGCGCCGTTTCGAAGGCCGGGGTGAAGCCCAGGCGCTTGACCATCTCGACGCCGGCGGCATTGGGGCCGGGGACGTCGATGAACAGCGGATCGGTGCCAGCCGGGGCGGCGAGGGTTGCCAACAGGGCTTGCGCGATTTCCGGGGTTTCGGCGAAGAGCGGGCCGATTTTCCAACCGGTGAAGCAGCCGCGGATGGTGCCGAGGCCGCGCACCCGTCCACCCTCGAAATAGCCGGCGCTCCGGCGGGTCGGCGAGGTCTCGAGCCAGGCCCGGAGGAATTGCTCCCGTGGCGCCGGCACGTGCCGCCGGTCGAATGCGGCGATGGCGGGGAAATCCTCTGCCGTCACCGGCCGCACCTGGGGGTGCGCCGCCACCGACCCCTGCAGCATGCCGCTCCAGCGGGCGCTGCCATGGGCGAACACGAAGCCGGATTTGCGGTAGTTCGCCTGCTGGGCGGGGACGCCGTCAAGACCGATGGTGAGGCCCCTGGCCGAGGCAATGCCGGCATCCCAGATCGCCTTGCCATAGCCCTTGCCGCGATGCGCGGGGCGGACGATGTAGAGCCCGAGAAAGGCGTAATCGGCGCCGTATTTGACCACCGAGGTGCAGCCGACCGGCTCGGCGCCAAGCCAGCCCATCAGCAGGCCGCCCGGATCCTCGGCCGCGAACGGGCCGGCATCGTCGAGGCCGGGGTTCCAGCCTTCGTCACGGGCCCAGCCCAGCGCGATGTCGAAATCGGCGCGGGTCGCAGGTCGAATGTCGAGCGTCATCCGGCGATGCTATGCCGAAACGGCCCCGCCTGCGAAGTGCCGAGCCGCAGCTTTGCGAGCCCCTCGGCGAGCTTGACCGCCGCCGCGACGCCGTCGATGACGGGAACGCCATGGCGGGCGGTGAGCTCGGCCGCTAGGTCGGCCATGCCGGCGCAGCCGAGGACGATGGCATCGCATTTGTCGTCGCGGAGCGCCGTGGCGATCTCGGCGGAAATGCTCTCCCGCGCCGTCGAGCCGGGGCGTTCGAGCTCCAGCACCGGCACGTTCGAGGCGCGCACCCTGCCGCAGCGGCCCGAGAACCCGTAGCGGATGATGTTGTCCTCGATCACCGGCACCGAGACGGCGAGCGTCGTCACCACACTGAAACGCTCGGCCACCAGCATGGCGTAGTGGCAGGCCGCCTCGCCAATGCCGATCACCGGCACCCGCGTCCGCCGGCGCGCCGCATAGAGGCCGGTATCGTCAAAGCAGGCGATGATGATGGCGTCGAACCCTACGGCCCCATCGATCTGTTCGAACAACCCCGGCAATGCCGCCTCGCCATCGGCGGCGCCCTGGATCGCCGGCGGCCCGCGCAGCGGGTTGCGCGCCACGATCTCGGTGCCCTCGGCCGCAACCTGCCGCGCCGCCACCCCGATCTTTTCGGTCATCGAGGCGGTGCTGTTGGGGTTGATGCAGAGCAGCCGCATCAGGCCGTCCGCTTGCGACTGATCAGAGCGATGATGCCGAACGTGCCGCCGATGATGAGGAAGCTGAACAGCGTCGTCACAGTGCCCAGCGCATAGAGCACCGGCGTCGTGACGTTAGTGGTCATGGCGTAGATCTCGAGCGGCAGGGTGTTGTAGGTGCCCATGGCGAGGAGCGAGCGGGCGAATTCGTCGTAGCTCAGCGAGAAGCCGAACAGCCCTACCCCGATCAGGCTCGGCGCGATCATCGGCAGCAGCACGTGCCAGAAAGTCTGCCAGGGCGAAGCGCCGAGGTCGCGCGCCGCTTCCTCGTAGCTGGGCGAGAACCGGTTGAACACGGCGAACATGATGAGCACGCCAAACGGCAGCGTCCAGGTCAGGTGGGCGCCGAAGCCCGAACCGTACCAGGCCGGTTTGATCCCCAGTTGCTGGAACAACACGCCAATGCCGAGGCTGACGATGATCGAGGGCACTACGAGGCTGGCGATGGTCAAATAGAACAGCGGCGTTGCACCGAGGAATTTGCGCCGGAAGGCGAGCCCGGCGAGCAGCGCCACCACCACCGTCGCCGCCATCACCATCAGCCCGAGCAGCAGCGAACGGCCGAAACTCGCACCGAAATCCCCCACCGCCTGCTTTTCGAACAGGTTGAAGAACCAGTGCACCGAGACCCCGTTAAGCGGGAAGGTGAGGCCGCCCGACGGCCCCTGGAAGCTCAGAATAAAGATCGCCGACATCGGGCCATAAAGAAACAGCACGAACAGTCCGAAGAACGTCGCGAGCACATAGAAGCCGAGACCGCGTTTCTGCCCCATTTCAGAGCTCCTTCCGGATATCGACGATCCTCAGGATGCCGCCCACCATCAGCAGCACGATGGCCAGCAGCACCACGGCGTTGGCGGCGGCGGCCGGATATTGCAGGAGGCTCATCTGGTTCTTCATCATCAGCGCCACCGAGGCGCTCTGGCCACCGCTCATCACCTGCACGGTGGAAAAATCCGCCATTACCAGCGTCACCACGAAGATCGTGCCGATCGCCATGCCGGGCTTGGCGAGCGGCAGGATCACGGTCCACAGCACCTGGAAGGCGCTGGCCCCGGCATCGCGCGCCGCCTCGATCAGCGAGCGGTCGATACGCATCAGCGTGTTGAAGATCGGCGTCACCATGAACAGCGTGTAGAGGTGCACCATGGCGAGGACGACGGCGAAATCGGAGTAGAGCAGCCATTCGATCGGCTGCGGAATGATCCCGAGCTGGATCAGCGTCGAGTTCACCAGCCCGTTCCGGCCCAGCACCGGGATCCAGGAGATCATCCGGATGATGTTGGAGGTGAGAAACGGCACGGTGCAGATCAGAAACAGCACGGTCTGTGTCGTGGCTTTCCGCACATGGAAGGCGAGGAAATAGGCAATCCAGAACCCCACGAACAGCGTGATGGCCCAGACGATTGCCGCAAATTTCAGCGTGTTCAGGTAGGTCTTCCAGGTGACCCAGCTGCCCAGCACATCCTCGTAGTTGAGGGTGAGGAAATCCGGATAGAGCCCGGAGAAATCATAATCCCAGAAGCTGACCACCAGCAGCAGCAGGATCGGCAGCAGCAGGAAGAACCCCAGGACCAGCCAGAGCGGCAGCGCCTGGAGGTAAGAGGCGGCGCGGGACAGCGAGAATGGCTTGCGGCGCTTCTTCGCTTCGGGCTCGGCAACGCTGACGGCGTGTTCGGCTACGGCCACTGGTCTCTCCATTTGGCACCGATCTCCCTCCCCCTTGCGGGGAGGGTAGCGCAGCCAGGGCCAGCGGCCCGTGGCGGAGCTAGGGTGGGGGGTGCAGCGCGCTCCGAGCGTGCGGCTCCCCCCACCCTAGTTTCGCTAGGTCGCTGCCGCTCCCGAGCTCCACTACCCTCCCCGCAAGGGGGAGGGAGGGGGCCGGTGGTCAGCAGCGACTTTGCAGCAGGGCTTACGCCGCGATGAACTCGTTCCAGCGCTTCACCATGTAGCGGTCCTCGTCCATCACCGAGTTCCAGCAGGCGACGTGGCCCATGCGTTCGAGGAAGGAGCCGCCATCGCGCACCGCGCCGGCCTTTTCCATCACCACGCCATCGGGGTTGAGGATATCGCCCTGGGCGGGCTTGCCCTCGATCCAGAAGCCCCACTCGTCTTCGCTCATGAACTGCTTGGCGGTGTCCATGGCGGCCGAGTAGTAGCCTTGGCGGTTGAGGTAACCGCCGACCCAGCCCGAGGTGTACCAGTTGATATACTCGTAGGCCGCATCGAGCTGGGCGCCGCTGAGGTGCGCCGCCAGGCCGAGGCCGCCGCCCCACGAGCGATAGCCTTCCTTGAGCGGCTGGTACTTGCAGGCGATGCCTTTCGAGCGGACCGCGGCAACCGCCGGCGACCACATCGACTGGATCACCACTTCGCCCGAGGCCATCAGGTTCACCGACTCGTCAAAGCTCTTCCAGAAGGCGCGGAACTGGCCGTCCTGCTTGGCCTTGATCAGGAAATCGATGGTCGCGTCGATCTCCGCCTTGGTCATGTTGCCCTTGTCGGCATATTTGATGTTGCCCATCGCCTCCATGATCATGGCGGCATCCATGATGCCGATCGAAGGGATGTTGAGGATCGAGGTCTTGCCCTTGAAGGCCGGATCCATGATGTCGGCCCAGGTGGTGATGTCGCGGCCGACGAGGTCCGGGCGGATGCCCAGCGTATCGGCGTTGTAGATGGTGGGGACCATGGTGAACCAGCCGGTCTCGGCCGTGGCGAAGGTCTTGTCGCCTTGGGCGTTGACGTAGCCGACGGTGTGCGGCGCCGTGCCTTGCGCAATGACGCTGTCGGGCGTCAGCTTGCCGGTTTTGAACAGCGGCACGATCGCGTCATAGTACTTGAGCTTGGAGGTATCCATCGGCTGGATCACGCCCGAGGGGAACACCTTCTTGAGGATCCAGTATTCGATATCGGCGATGTCGTAGCTGTCGGGCTGCGTCACGGCGCGCTGCGCCGCCGCATCGGAATCGGTGGCCGTCATTTCGAGCGTGATGCCGAGGTCGGCCTTGCACTTTTCGGCAATGGCATTGAGGTTCGACACGCCCGTGCCGAACTGGCGCAGCGTGATCGGGTTCTGCGCCCATACGGTGGGAAAGCCACCCAGCGCGCCGACGCCGGCGGCAGCGCCGGCCAGAGCCGCGGCGCCCTTCAGCATTGCACGGCGGGACAGCATCGCCGCCTTGATGGTCTCGTTCGTCCCAGTCATAGCCTAACCCCTGTTTGTTGGCTTCACGTCGCGAGACGTCCGAGGACAATGGCGTCCCCGGCGTCCCAACTCACTGGCACCGCTTCCCCGACGCTGGCGGGCTTTTCGAAAAAGCTCCGCTCGTCGACGATGGCGGTGAAATCCTCGATGCCGGCGCCATCGACCGAGAGCTTCACCGAAGCGCCGCGATACTCGATGTTCGAGATCGTGCCGGTGAAGCCGAGGCCTTTGGTGTCGCTCGGCCTGAGCCGCACCCGGTCGGTACGGACGGCGATATCGATCGGCGCGCCATCGCCGGGCGCGGTGCCCGTGGCAGCGAACTTGCCGCCATTCGGCACATCGAGCAGCGCCAACCCGTCGGCACTGCCGGCGCCACGGCCCGACACCACGTTGTGATCGCCCATGAAGCGGGCAACGAACGCAGTGGCGGGGGTTTCGAACACTTCGCGCGGCGTCGCCGCCTGCTCGATCCGGCCGTCGTTCATGATGACGATCAGGTCGGCCAGCGCCATCGCCTCTTCCTGCGAGTGAGTGACGTGGACGAATGTGATGCCCAGCTGGGTCTGCAGCTTCTTGAGCTCGGCGCGCATGCGGATCTTGAGGAACGGGTCGAGCGCCGAGAGCGGCTCGTCGAGCAGCAGCGCCTCGGGGTCGGTGATCAACGCACGGGCCAGTGCCACGCGCTGCTGCTGGCCGCCCGAAAGCTGCGCCGGACGCCGGCTCGCATAGCCGTCCATCTGCATCAGCTTGAGCATCTCGAGCGCCTTGTTGCGGCGCTCGGTCCTTTCGACGCCCTTCATGCGCAGCGAGAAGGCGACGTTGTCGATGAGGTCGAGGTGCGGGAACAGCGCGTAAGACTGGAACATCATCGAGGTGCCGCGCCGCGCCGGCGGCAGCTGGGTGATCATGGTATTGCCGAGCAGGATGTCCCCATCCGACACGTCCTCGTGTCCGGCGATCATCCGCAGGGTTGAAGTCTTGCCGCAGCCCGAGGGGCCCAGCAGGCAGCAATAGGTACCGGCGGGGATCCTGAGGCTGATCGCGTCGACCGCCACCGCCGAACCGTAGCGTTTGGTCACAGACGCAAGCTCGATCTCCGCCGCTTTCGACATGCCCTGCTCCACGTTCAACCGGGTACTCTGCCGGCAAGCGATGCATTCGCCGTGCCAGTTGCTGGCATCGAGGGTCAAAGGGTTGGATCGACTTGGTTTTTACTGTCCATCGGCTTATGCCGATCGAATGAGCATCACCTACTTATGCCTATTTTTGCGGCACACGTTGGCAATCGCGGCGCGCTTTGTATGCAATCTTGCTACCAAAGTGCGTGCACGTCCGCCCTTGCGCGAAGCCGGGAACGGCGTATGGATGGTCCGACAGGGGATCACCATGAGCATTGCCGACTATCCCTTTGCGCCGCTCGGTGGCACCGAGGATCGCGCCATGGCGATCCGCGAGCAGCTGCGCGACGCCATCATCGACCGTCGGCTGGCGCCGGGTACCAAGCTCGGCGAGGCCGAGGTCGGGGCACTGTTCGAGGTGAGCCGCACGGTGGTGCGTTCAGCGCTGCAGATGCTGAGCTTCGAGGGGCTGGTCCGCTCGGAACGCAACCGCGGGTCCTTTGTCGCCAACCCCTCCCCCGAAGAAGCGCGGCAGGTGTTCGACAGCCGCCGGCTGATCGAGCCGGCGCTGGCCGCTGCGGCGATCGAGCGCCTCCGGCCGGCCGATCGCGCCCGGTTCCGCGCGCTGCTGGAACAGGAGGAGCGGCTGATGGCGGAGCGTGGCGCTTCGGTCCGCCGCGCCGAAATCCGCGCCTCCGGCGATTTCCACCTCGAGCTGGCGCGGCTGGCCGGCAATACCGTGCTCGAGCGCTTCATGCACGAACTGGTGGCGCGCTCATCGCTGGTGATCGCGCTCTACGGCCGCACCGGCGCCTCGAGCTGTGGCCATGCCGACCATGGCAGCATCCTGGGCGCACTGGAGCGGCGGGACCTGGGGCTCGCCCAGACCCTGCTCATCCACCACATCAACCACATCGAAGCCGACCTCGACCTCCGCCCGGCCACCGGACTGGGCCTGCGCGAAGCGCTGTCGAGCGGCTGAGCCGGGCCCGGCGCCGGACGAGTCCTTCCACCGGCCGTACGGCGATCCTCCACCGCGCAGCGGCAGAGCAACCATGTGACTCAGGGCTCCAGGGTGCCCATGGTGTTGCCGTCTGAGGACTGGGTTGCGGCCTCGATGAGCTTGCGAATGACGGCGACGGTGACGACCTTTTTTGGCTTTTCCGGCTTGCGAGCCGGCCCGCGAAGGCCTTGAAGTGTGGATCGCAGCTTCAGGCACCAAGGGTGTTTGAACATCAGCGCGCTTTACCTCCAGCTTGATGTTGCGCGCCCGGCAATCCGGCAATGGTTGGCGATGACCGCACAGACATCAGGAAGTCGTTGGCAAACTTGCAGCTGGCGTCAACGGGCTCATAATCATGCCGGAGTCGATGGCTTCAAGAAGACCTGCTCCCCTCTGTAACGACCGCACGGGCGGCACCTCAAGCAGCGCCGCCCGCGAGGATCAGGAGCTAAGGCCGGGCATCGAGCCCGGCCTCGCCCGCGTTCTTTACAGCCCGCCGCCACCATGCAGTTTCCGCACCTTCTCGGCTGCGTCCTTGGCGGCCTGTTCAACCGTCATCGTGCCGGTGAGCGCGTTCTGCATCATGTCGGGCACGATGATGTTCATGATCTCGGGCGCCTCCGGCAAAGCCGGGAACGGGATGCCGTTGGGAAGCATCGAGGTGGTGACATCGAGGAACTTGATGGTGTCGAGCCGCTCTTTCATCCACTCGGTCTTGAAGCCGTTGACATTGCCCGGATTGGAGCCGGCCCAGGCGAGCTTCAGTGACCATTCGGGGCTGGTCCACATACAGATCAGCGCCTTGGCTGCCGGTTCATCCACCTTGCCGCCATCGACATATTCCGATTTGACGATGTGGATGTTGGAGCCGCCGAACACCACGGCGCGCTTGCCCGTCGGGCCGGTCGGGATGAGCCCATAGCGCATATTCTCGAGCACGCTGTCGGCGACCGCCTTGTCCGAGCCGGTCGCCTTGCCGGCGAGCTCGACCATCCGGGCATATTCGGAGGGGTGCGAGATCATCATCCCGAGCTGACCCGAGATGAACGGCGCCTGGTTTTCACCCTGGGTATTGGTCAGGGCCGAGACCGGTACGGATTTGTCGCGCACGTACATGTCGTAGGAGGCTTGCAGCGAGCGGATGCTCTCGGGGCTGTCGAGGCGGATTTCGCCATAGGTCGGGTCGGCGTCAGCCTCGTCGAACACCCCGCCGCCATAGCCCCAGAGCTGCGGCATGTAGCGATAAGGCGTGTTGCCGGCATTCTGCTTGGCGACCAGCCCATAGCCGGCGATCCCCAGCTTGTCGTGGATCTGCTTGGAGTAGCTGACCACATCATCCCAGGTGGCAGGCGCGTTGTCGGGGTCGAGCCCGGCCCGCTTGAAGATGTCGGCATTCCAGATGAACGCCATGGTCTCGTTATTGGTAGGGATACCGTAGACCTTGCCGTCCCAGGTCACCGCCTTCATGGCGCCGGGCCAGAAATCGTCAGGCTGGTAGCCGACATCCTCGGGCTTCAGTTCTTCGAGATAGCCCTTGGCGGCGAACTCGGTGCCCCCGAGGATCTGCAGGCGGATCGCCATGGGCGCGCTGTTGCCGAGCAGCGCGGTGCGGAACTTGTCGAGCAGCTCGTTATAGGTGATGCCCTGCTCGGTGAGCTCGATGCCCGGATAGGTGGCGCGGAACGCCGCAAAGAAATCGCGGTAGTTATCGCGCATGATCTGCGGGTCGGCTTCGAAAATCCCCTGGTACCAGAAGGTCAGTTTGCCCTTGTAGTCGGTCGGGGTGACCGAGTTGCAATGGCCGACCGTGTCGAACGTTTCCGTCCCGGCGATCGAGCGCACATATTCGGGCGACCATTTGCTGATGTCGACGCCTGCCCCGAGGGCCGTCGAGGCCATGAGACTGGTCGCCAGCGCGGCCGACAGCATGCCGCGCAGAAGCGCACGGCCAATTCCGTGTTCTGACATGAATTTCCTCCCTCCACCCGCGGCCGGCGCCCCTCGCGCCGGTCGAGAATGCCTGTCCGGCAACCTGCCGGTTACGAGAATTAACGCCCGGATTTCGACACAGGCAATCAGAATTTTGCAAAATCTTGCGTCTCTCTCTGGAAATCCTGCGAGAAACCGGCAAAGCTGCCGCTGAGACCAACCGTCGGAATCGATTGAGAGATGAGCGCATACAAGGCTCGGCCACCCGTGGGCATCGACCCAACCGGGGTGTCGGAAGAAGGGGCGGCGGTTTACGAGTTGATCCGCGACGACATCATCTCGGGCCGGCTGGAAGCGAACTCCCGGCTGGTGGTGGCGGAGCTGTCGGAACGGCACAACTCACCGGCCAATGCGGTGCGCGAGGCGCTGCAGCTGCTGCGCTCGCAGGGCTTCGTGCTGATCGTCCACAACAAGAGCGCCCGGGTGCGCCCGATCGACCAGGATTTCGTGCGCGACGTCTACGAGATCGGCGTCCTGATCGAGCCCTCGATGGTGCGCTGGTTCGTCGACATGGCGACCCCTGCCGATATCGCCGAACTCGAGGACATCCAGCGCCAGATCGAGGCCAACAACTTCGCCGATCCAATCCTCCACAGCGAGCTCGACACGCGGTTCCACACCGTGATGTACGAGCGTCACTATAACCATCTGGCCGCTGAACTCTGGTGGCGGCACCGCGAAGTGCTGCGCGCCATCGGGCATCGCTACAGCTTCACCCTCTCCCGCCGGGCTCAGGTGATGCGCGACCACCGCGAACTGATCCGGCTGGTGAAGGCGGGCGATGCGGCGAACGCCGCGACGCTGATCGCGCTGCATGTCGATGGGGCGGGCCGGCACGTGCTCGAGCAGATGCGTGCCGCGAGCTCAGCGCGCGCCGGCTGAGGCAGTTTTCGCACGCGAGCGGCGTGCACAGTTGGTTTGAGGGAGCCATTTCATCATGAGAATCACCGGCGTGCGGCCTTGGCTGGTCAAGGCCACGAGCTCCTATTGGGGCGAGTACCTGTTTGTCGAAGTGACAACGGACGAGGGGATTTCGGGCTGGGGCGAGATCACCTCGACCACCAAGATCGCCAACCGGGCGCTCGCTGCCATCCTCAAGCAGGTGAGCGGCCAGATCGAGGGCGAAGACCCGAGCCGGATCGAGCGGTTGTGGCACAAGCTGTTCCGCAGCTTCACCTATATGGGCAGCCGCGGTGCCGCCTGCGAATGCGTCAGCGCCATCGACATCGCCTTGTGGGATATCCGCGGCAAGGTGCTGGGCCTGCCGGTCTATGAGCTGCTTGGCGGCTCGGTGCGCGACGAGATCTCGCTCTATACCCACCCCGACCAGAGCAAATTCACCTCCGATGCGGCGGTGGTGGCCGAGATCACCGACATCGTCAAATCCGGCCACACGGCGCTGAAGTTCGACCCCTTCCCCTACCAGGGCGATCGCGAGCGCCGCGACGGCTATCTCGACGGCATGCTGTCGCGCGCCGACGAAAGGAAGGCGGCCGATCTCACGGCGCTGATCCGCCAGACGGCGGGGCCGCAAGTCGAGATCCTGATCGATGCGCATGGCCGCTTCGATGTGCCGACCGCCATCCGCCTCTGCCGCACACTGGAGGAGGCCGGGCAGATCGACTGGTTCGAGGAGCCGGTGCCGCCCGAAAGTTACGGCGCCCTGCAGCAGGTACGCGAGAAGGTGAATGCCGCCATCTCGGTGGGCGAGCGCGCCCATACCAAGTGGGATTTCGTGCCGATCCTCGAGCAGAAACTCGCCGACTACATCATGCCCGATGTCACCTGGACCGGCGGCATCACCGAGATGAAGAAGATCGCCATCCTCGCCGAGGGCTACTACGTGCCGATTTCACCGCATGATGCGGGCGGGCCGATCAATGTGCTGGCCGGCGCGCACGTGATGATGACGGTGCCCAACTTCTACCGGCTCGAGACCTCCCGCTGGGACCTCAGTGGCTACAACGAACTGATGCACACCAGGCTCGACAACTCGAGCGGGGCGCTGAAGCTGCCGCGCATTCCCGGTCTCGGCATCGAGATGAACCGGGATTACCTCGAAGCCAACGAAATCAAGACAGCTTAGGTCGGGGGGAAGAACAGCAATGAAAATCACCGGCATCGAAACCGTCGTCGTCAACGCGGTGCAGCGCAACTGGATCTTCGTCAAGGTGCTGACCGACCAGCCGGGGCTGTGGGGCTGGGGTGAGGCGACGCTCGAATGGAAGACCCGCGCTGTGAAGGGCACCATCGACGACCTCTTGCCGTTCCTCGTCGGCCAGGATCCGCTACGGATCGAGCACCTGGTCAATACCATGACCAGGTTCAGCTTCTGGCCGCTGGGCTCGATCGGCCTCACCGCCGTTTCGGGCATCGAGCAGGCGCTATGGGACATCAAGGGCAAGGCGCTGGGCGTGCCGGTGTGGCAGCTGCTCGGCGGCCGGGTGCGCGACAAGGTGCGGGTCTACACGCATTTGAAGCGGGGCGACGCCTCGGCGCGTGTCCCCAATACCGACATCTCCCGCTTCTGCGACGCGGTGCAGGAGACGGTGGAGATGGGCTACAACGCCATCAAGCTCGGCTTCGTGCCCTATACCGGGTACGATGCTCCGCTGCCCGCGGTCCGGCACGTCGAGAAACTGGCGGCGGCGGTGCGCGAGCGAGTGGGCGACGGTGTCGAGATCATGACCGATTTCCACGGCCGCCCGGATTCGCTCGATGCCGCCATCGCCTACATCAAGGCGATCGAGCCGATCAAACCACTGTTCTGCGAGGAAGTGATCCAGCCCGGCGACAGCGCCGCCATGGCCGACATCGCCCGCCGGGTCGATTGCCCGCTGGCCACCGGCGAGCGGCTGTTCACGCCGCGCGAATTCCTCGAGGTGGCCCAGACCCGCGCCGTCGCCTATATCCAGCCCGACCTCGCCCACTGCATGGGCTTTACCGGTGGCCGCAAGATCGCCGCCATCGCCGAGGCGGCGCATATGGGCGTCTGCCCCCACAACCCGATGGGCCCGGTGGCCGGCGCCGTGGCGCTGCAGTTCGACGCCGCGACCACCAATTTCGTCATCCAGGAAGAGGCGGTCGGTATCGTCCCGTGGTTCGAGGAAATCTGCGCCACCTACCCGCTCCAACTGATCGATGGCGCCTGGCCGATCCCGGAAACCCCGGGCCTCGGCATCGAGATCGACGAGAAAGCCGCCGCCCGCTACCCGTTCAAACAGGAGGTGATCCCCGCGACGGAGTCGGTGCTTGCCGATGGCCGGATCGCCAACTGGTAAGCCCGCGCCCAGTTCATTCTCGACAAACTCGGAACGCGGCTGGCCTCCGAGGTACATGACGGGTCACGCGTCGGCGCCACGCCGCGGGTCAACCGAGCCGCCACCATACCCGCGTCCGTCGATCTCGAGTTGCAGCCCGGTGAAACGCTGAGCTGCACGGTCGTCCGCCGCTCGCACATCGACATCGCGATCCGCTTCCAGCCCGCCTGAGATCCACTGGTCGACCGCTCTCAGGCAACCGCCGGCTCCGAAAGACGCCGCCCCGGCGGGAACAAAGCCTATGCCGGAAGAGTTTGGCTGATGCGGCTGTCACGCGGCACCGTGAAAGAGTCGATCATCATGACTGCCTATACAAAACACGCGCGACTTCCGGGCCAGATTGTCATGCTCGGGTTTGGCAGCATTGGTCAGGCAGTACTGCCCCTCCTCATCCGCCATCTCGACCTGCCAGACGAACCGATCACCATCTTCGCGGCTGATGCGAACGGCGCCGAAATCGCGCGCGAGTCGAACGCCAGGCTCGTGGTCGAGGCCGTGACGCCGGAGAATTACCGGGCGATGCTCGGCCCGCTGCTGAGCCCCGGCACCTTGCTGCTCAACCTGTCCGTCGGGATCTCCAGCACGGCGCTGATCGAACTCTGCCAGCAGAGCGGCTCGCTCTATCTCGATATGTGCCTCGAGCCCTGGCCCGGCGGCTATGTCGATCCGTCTCGCCCGCCGGCGCAACGCTCCAACTATGCGCTACGCGAAGCGGCGCTGGCGCTCAGGCAGAAATATCCGACCGGCCCGACGGCCGTGCTGACCATGGGCGCCAATCCGGGCCTCGCCTCGATCTTCCTCAAGCAGGGTCTGTTGCGCATCGCTGCCGAGAACGGCCTGCAGCTGTCGCCGACCGAGACGATCGACTGGGCGGCGTTGGCGCGCCGGCTCGGCATCAAGACCATCCATATCGCCGAGCGCGACACGCAGGTCACCGGCCGGCGCAAGCAGCGCGGCGAGTTCGTCAATACCTGGTCGGTGGCCGGGTTCATCGGCGAGGCGCTGCAGCCGGCAGAACTCGGCTGGGGCACGCATGAGCAGCACTGGCCGACCGATGCCTCGCGCCACGGCAATGGCTGCGATTCCTCGATCTATCTCAACCAACCGGGCGCCGCGACGCGGGTGCGCAGCTGGACACCGCTCGAGGGCGCCTATCACGGCTTCCTGATCACCCATGGCGAGTCGATTTCGATCAGCGACCACCTGACGGTGTGGGAGGATGGCGAAGTCGCCTATCGGCCGACGGTGCACTACGCCTACTACCCGTGCGACGACGCCGTGCTGTCCCTGCATGAGCTGGCCGGCAGCAACTGGTCGGCGCAGCGGACGCGGCGCATCATCCGCGACGAGATCACCTGCGGTATGGACGAGCTGGGGGTGCTGCTGATGGGCAACTGCAAGGGCGCCTACTGGTTCGGCTCGCGGCTCAGCATCGCCCAGGCGCGGGCGTTGGTGCCGCACAACAATGCGACGAGCCTGCAGGTGGCGGCGGGCGTCTTGGCGGGCGCCGTATGGGCGGCGCAGCACCCGAACTCAGGCATCCTGGAGCCGGACGATCTCGGCTATGACGAGGTGATGCAGATCGCCAGGCCCTATCTCGGCGACGTGGTGGGGGTCTACACCGACTGGACGCCGCTCGAGGGCCGCGGCCAGTTGTTCAGCGAAGACCTCGACCGCGACGATCCCTGGCAGTTCAAGAACATCCGCGTGCACTGAGGCCTACCGCTCACCCCTCTCGGGCGTGAGGGCTGCGCATTTGACAAGCGCTAGCTCGGCTCAGGAAAAGCACCCCCCACCCTGTCCCTCCCCCGCAAGGGGGGAGGAGACCAAAACACTGG
>NZ_LAJE02000168.1 GCF_000970465.2 Devosia insulae DS-56 | reverse complement strand
GAGCAGAAAGTCAGCTCCGCCAGTGCGCGACCGGTTCGCTCAGCGTCTGCAGCTGTTCCGCCGCCTCGCCGTCGATCCGCCGCAGCAGCAGGCGGGTGAGTTCCAGCCCGGCGGCGTAGACGTCTTCCTCGATGGTGTCGACGTTGGGGAAGACCGTCGACAGGATGTCCGAGGTCTGCTTGCAGATGAAGCGGATGTCGCGGCCGAGCAGTACGCCGCCATCCTCGAGGCCGCACAGCATCGAGATGGCGCGGGTTTCGCTGTCGCAGATAATGCCGTCGGGCCGATCCGGCTTGTCGGCGAGATCGCGGCCGAACTGCCGCATTTCGGCCGAGGCGGGGCGGATGCCATCCTGCACGACAACGCGACCGGTGATGCCGCGGCGGGCCACGGTGCGTTCGAAGGTACGGACGATGTTGTGGTAATTGTTGGTGGTGCCGTCACCGACCGAGATCAGGATATCGCGAGACCCGGTATCGGCCAGCCGCTCAACCGCCAGTTCGGCGAACGCCTCGGAATGGAAATCGTGGAAGGCGTGCGGGGTGAAGAACTCGGTGCGGCCGTGGCTGACGAACGGGAAATCGTGATCCATCATCAGTTGCACGCGGCGATCGCGGGCGCCGGTATGAGTGATGATGACGCCGTCGGCAGTGCGGTTCTCGAGGATGTAGCGCACCGTCTCGACCGAACGGCTGCGGTCGAACTCAGGCATCACGGTCAGGTGGTAGCGGGTGCCGCCGATGGCGTCGCCGATGCCGCGGATCATGTGGCGTGAAAAGTCGATGGCCTCGTCCGAGCCATCGAGCACCAGGGCGATGACGTTGGTCTTGCCGGTGCGCAAGCGTACCCCGGCGCGGTCGGGCACGTAGCCGACCTGCGCTGCGGCTTCCGCCACCTTCTGGCGGGTTTCTTCCTTCAGCGACGCGCCGCCGCGCAGCGACAGCGACACCGTCGACAGGCTCAACCCGGTCAGTTCCGAGATGGTCTTCAGCGTTGCCCGCTTGCCCGACGGCTTGCGGATGCCCCTGCTGGCTTCTGGCCTGAACTTCGTCATCGTCGCTTCTTGGACCCCGCCTCCTCATACACCGGCCACCGAGTGGCGGGAACTGCAGAAAATTGCATCGATGCAAACGATGTAGACGACGGGCTAGCTGTCCAATCCTCGCCTATCATATTGAATTTGCATGGTAAAATCTACGTGACGTACGTCACTCGAAGAATTCTGCACCAAACATTGCAACGTTGCAATAAATGCGCTTAGCTCTGCGCGCACTCAGGAGGTGCCGCGCAGCCCACGCATGAGGGTTGCGACGCCAAACCCTTGGAGGAGGAATTCATGCTTAAACGGACTCTCTTGGCGTCTGCGGCGGCGCTGGCGCTGCTGGCGGCCACTGCCCCCGCACAGGCGGTGAGCATCATGTACGCCGAGTGGCTGGCCTCTCTGGTCGAGCCCGGTATCGCCAACTACGAAGCCGCCACCGGCGAGAAGGTCGAGGCGATCAAGCTGCCGGGCGCCGCTTATGACCAGCGCACCTCGCTGGATCTGGCTGCGGGCACCGCCGCCGACGTGATCCAGCTCGACTCGTTCATGGTCTCCGAGTTCGCCTCGTCCGGCTACCTCGAGCCCCTGACGGAATCGGCCAAGGGCTGGGACCAGTACCAGTACTACATGCCCGGACTGTTGGACGTCGCATCCTATGACGGGGCGGTCTATGCCCTGCCGACCGACACCGACGTGCGCATGCTGTGGTACGATAAATCCAACTTCGAGAAGGCCGGCATCACCGTGCCGTGGGAGCCCAAGAGCTGGGCCGACGTGCTCGACGCTGCGCAAAAGCTCAAGGACGCGGGCGTCCAGTATCCCTTCCAGCTGCCGGCCGGCATCAAGCAGGGTGAAGGCGCCACCATGCAGGGCTTCTACATGGCGCTGCTCGGCGCCGACGTGCCCGAGGGGGATCGCAACCGCCTGCTCAACCGCGAAACCGGCCAGTGGATCGGTGACAGCCCGGCGATTCGCAAGACGCTCGAACTCTATCGCAAGGTCTACCACGACATCGGCCAACCGGCCGACCTCAACTACGCCGCCGATCCGGGCGCCGCAGTGCGCGAAGCGCTGGCCAACGACCAGCTCGGCATTCTCGCTTCCGGCTCGTGGGAAGATGCGTGCCTGTGGGACTGCAACGGCGTGAACCTGCCGAGCCGCGAAGAGCGCGACGCCATGGTGGGCTGGACGCCGTGGCCGGGCTCGGGCGATCCGGGCAACAAGGCGACCACCAACATCTCGGGTGGCTGGACCATCGCCGTGAACTCCAAAGCCGCCGACAAGGCCAAGGCGTTCCAGTTGCTCAGCACCATCTTCGACGTCGGTAACTTCAAGGACTGGACCATCAAGAACCACCGGATGGGCGTCCGCACCGACATCTCGGAGTCACCCGAGTACATGGCCGATGCCTACCTCGCCAAGGCGACGGCGCTCGCAGCCGACACCACCGGCCGCGATACCATCCCCGGCTACCAGACCGTTTCGGCCCTGGTGCAGACGATGACGACGGAAATCCTCGATGGCGCCAGCGTCGAAGACACCGTGAAGAACTACCACGACGCACTCGTCGACGAGTTCGGCGCGGACAAAGTGATCACGTACGAATAAGCGGATCCTCCCGATGCGGCGGCGCCCCCGACTACGGGCGCCGCCGTGACGGTTGATGTCGGCCCTGCCGGCGCGGGTCCAGTTCCGTCCTCTATTCGAACGAGCCGTCCATGAGACACCAGGCCAACCCCTGGATCACCAGCAACCTATGGTTGCTCAGTGCCGCAATGCTGCCGGCGATCATCCTGGTCGGCGCGCTGCTCTTCTTCACCGGCTGGGCCATCACCTTCAGTTTCACCGACCTGGGCCTGACCGGCCGCAAGGCTGTCGAGTGGTCCTGGGTGGGCCTCGAAAACTACGAGCGGCTGTTCACCCGCAAGGGCTTCCTCGAGTCGCTGTGGACCACGGTGATCTTCGTCTTCTTTTCGGCGATCGTCGGCCAGTCGGTGCTCGGCTTCCTGCTGGCGGCAACGCTGCGCGGTACGGTCTCCACCACCCGCAGCGTCGTCGAAGTCTGCATCATGCTCGGCTGGCTGCTGCCCGACATCGTCGCGGCCTTTCTGTGGTCCGCCACCACATCGCAGACCGGGCTGATCAATTCGCTGTTCGTCGTGCCGTTCGGCCTCAAGCCTATCAACTTCATCAACGATTTCGCCCTGCCGGTCGTGACGCTCGCCAATATCTGGAAGGGCACGGCCTGGAGTTACCTGCTGTTCGTCGCAGCGCTCGACTCAGTGCCGAGAGAGATCATCGAAGCCGCCAAGATCGACGGCGCGACCCGCTGGCAGCGCGCCTGGTTGGTGGTGCTGCCGATCATCCGGCCGCACATCGCCACGAACCTGTTATTCATCACCATCTGGACGTTCACCTACTTCCCGCTGATCTTCGCGATGACAGGGGGCGGGCCGGGCCGGCAGACGGAAACGCTGGCGCTGTTCCTCTACAACCAGAGTTTCGCCCGCGGCAATCTCGGCTTCGGCAGCGCCATCTCGGTGGCCATGCTGCTGATCGTCGGCGCCCTTTCCACCGTCTATCTACGCATGCTGCGGGAGCCCAAGTAATGGAACGCACGACGCTCTCGCGACCGATGGCGATCGCGCTCGCCTTCATGGCGGTGATCTGGGTCAGCCCGTTCGCCTGGCTGTTCAGCAATGCCTTCGACACCGCCGCCACCGGGCGGCTGGTCTGGCCGCAGAATTTCGGCATCGACAACTTCACCGGCGCCATCGGTGGCGATGCCGGGCGCATGTTCCTCAATTCGCTGCTGATCGCCGCCGGAACGGCAACCATCAGCGTGGTGGTCGGCGCAGCCGCCGCCTACCCGCTGTCGCGGCTGCGGATGCCGGGCAAGAACGCCCTCTTATGGACGCTGGTGCTGCTGCGCATGCTGCCGTCGGTGGGTGTGCTGGTGCCGCTCTATTTCGCGGCCCAGCGGTCGGGGCTGCTGAACCAGTTCGGCGTCATGCTGGCGCTGAGCTGCCTCAACCTGCCGTTCACGCTGCTGCTGCTCAAGAACTTCTTCGACACGGTGCCGATCGAACTCGAAGAGGCGGCCTATGTCGACGGCGCTTCGCTCTGGCAGATCGTCACCGGCATCGTCCTGCCGATGTCGCGGGCCGGGCTGGCAGTGGTGTGGTTCTTCAGCTTCACCGGCGCCTGGAACGAGTTCCTCTTGCCGTTGATCTTTTCACGCGTCGAGGCGGCCTTCCCGATGTCGGTGGGTCTCTACGGCGCGTTCGGGCGGATGGGGGCCATCGACTACGGCTTCCTCGCCGCCTTCTCCATCATTTATGCGGCGCCGGCGGTCGGCGTGTACTTCCTGCTGCGGCGGAACATGAACACCGGGTTCGCCGGTGTCGGGGTCAAAGGATAGCCTCAATGAACACTCTCGCGACCAAGCTCGGTCTCCTCGACGATGACATCAAGCAGGAGGAGAAGCTGTTTCGCCTCTGCGCCGACCTCAAGGCCAAGATCCTGACCCCGATCGAGGGTGACTTCGCCTGGCGCTATACCGAAGCCGAGCTCGATGCGGAGGCCGCGCTCAAGGCGGATAGCCGCAGCTGGCAGCCCTTCACCGACAAGACGGTGTGGTCGAAGAAGCAGGGGCACACCTGGTTCGCAGCGGAGGTCACCGTGCCGCCGGCTGCCAAGGGCAAGACCTTCGTGCTGCGGTTTTCCTCGCAGTGGCAGGACCGGCCGGGCACCACCGATCCGCAGTGCCTCGCCTATCTGGATGGCCATGTGGCGCAGGCGATCGACGGCAACCATACCGAGCTGGTGATTGCGCATGACGCAAAACCCGGAACCAAGCGCACGTTGCTGGTCAACGCCTTCACCTTCTTCGACCGGCCGCTGGTCGGCTTCAAGGTCGAACTGCTGGTGCGGCACGAGCGGGCGGAGAAGCTGTATTTCGACCTGCTGACCCCGCTCGAAGTGGCGGCGCGGCTGACCCAGATCGATGGCCGCCGCCATGCCATCATGAACCTCGTCGAGCAGTCGCTGCGGGCGCTCGACCGGCGTGGCGGGGTAACGCCGGAATTCGAGGCCTCGCTCGGTGCGGCCGAAAAGCTCGCCAAAAAGATCTACGAGCTGGTCGATACCGAGGTGCAGCCGACGGTTTCGGCGGTCGGTCACACCCATCTCGACGTCGGCTGGCTCTGGCGGGTGATGCATACCCGCGACAAGACCGGCCGCAGCTTCGCGACAGTCTTGGCGCTGATGGCCGAGTACTCGCAATTCGTCTTCATGTACAATCAGTCGGTGCTGTTCGACTTTTTGAAGAAGGACTACCCGGAGATCTGGGCCGGCGTGGTCGAGCGGGTGAAATCGGGGCAGTTCGAGATCGAAGGCGCCATGTGGGTGGAGCCCGACGCCAATATCGTCTCGGGCGAATCCATGGTGCGCCAGATCATGCGCGGCCGCCGCTTCCACCTCGAGCATTTCGGCGTGGTGCCCAAGACCGTGTGGCTGCCCGACACGTTCGGCTATTCGGCCAACATGCCGCAGATCCTCGAGCGCTCGGGGCTCGAGTATTTCATCACCTCGAAACTCAGCTGGAACGATACCGACCGGCACCCCTATGACACGTTCTTCTGGCGCGGCATCGACGGCACCAAAACCAAGGCGCAGTTGATCACGGCGCAGAAGTTCGACAGCGAGCGGATCTTCACCACCTACAACTCGGATCTTTCGGTCTCCGAGGTGATGGGCGCCTGGAAGCGCTATGAGCCGAAATCGGTGAACGACGAAGTGCTGGTCTGCTACGGCTATGGCGATGGCGGCGGCGGGCCGACCCGCGCCATGATCGAGCGCGGCACAAGGCTCGAACGCGGCATCCCCGGCGCGCCGAAGGTGAAGCTCGAAGGCATCGGACCGTTCCTCAGGCGCCTCAGCAAGCGCATGGACGAGAACGCCATGCGCTTCCCGACCTGGAACGGCGAGCTCTACCTGCAATATCACCGCGGCACGCTGACCAATGTGGCGAAGAACAAGGCCAATAACCGGCGGGCCGAACGGGTGCTGCGCGAGCTCGAGTTCCTCAGCGCCATGGCGATGCGGACCGGGGCGCCCTACCCCAGTGAAAAGCTCAACGAGTTCTGGGAGCTGGTGCTGATCAACCAGTTCCACGACATCCTGCCGGGCACCTCGATCGCCGAAGTCTATGTCGACAGCGATGCCGAGTATGCCGGGCTGTTCTCGACCCTCGCTTCGGGCAACGGGCCGTGGCACAGCGCGGCGAAGGCCATCGCGCCTACGGCCAAGGGCGGGCTGCAGCTGTTCAACTTCACTGGGCACAAGCGCGACAAGGCGCTGGTGCGCGTCGCGGGCGCAGCAGAGGTCTCGGCACTCGGCCAGGGCGGCACAGCCCTGCCACTGCAGAAGCTGGTTGGTGCCGATGGCAGCGTGACGCTGGCGGCGCCGGCCGACCGGCCGGCGCTCGGCTGGACCTCAGCCTCGCTGGTCGCCGGTGGCGCCGCGCCGAAATCGGGCCTCTCGGCTTCGGCCAAGCAGCTCGAGAATGAGCTGATCCGGGTCAGCTTCGACAAGAATGGCGAAATCAGCTCGGTGTTCGACAAGCAGCATGGCCGCGAGCTGATCGCCAAGGGCGAAACGGCGAACCGGCTCGTCGCCTACGAGGACAAGCCGCTCAACTGGGACGCCTGGGATATCGACCGCTATTTCGAGGAGCAGTTCTGGCGGCTGTCAGAAGGCAAGGCGAAGATCGAGGTGGTGGAGACCGGCCCCTATCGCGCGGCGCTCCGCATCGAACGGCAGTACCTGAGTTCGAAAGTGGTGCAGGTGGTGTCGCTGGAAGCGGGCGCCAGGCAAGTGGAGTTCGACACCTTCGTCGACTGGCAGGAGCGCCAGACCGTGCTGAAGGCGGAATTCCCGTTCGATCTCAACATTTCCGAGATCCGCTCGGAGATCCAGTTCGGCCATGTGAAGCGGGCCACGCACCGCAACACCAGCTGGGACCGGGCCCGGTTCGAGGCCAGCATGCATCGCTGGGTCGATATCAGCGAGCCGGACTTCGGCGCCGCGCTGCTCAACGACAGCAAGTATGGCTATGACGCGGTGGAACAGCTGGTGCGGATCACGCTGCTCCGCGGCGCCACCTTCCCCGACCCGGAATCGGACCGCGGCGAGCACCGCATCAAGTATGCGCTCTTGGTGCATGACGGGGTCAGCGACCTCGCCGGCGTGCCAGTGGCGGCCGAGCGGTTTAACAACCCGGTGGCGGTGATCGGCGATGCCTCCGCACACGCCTCGAGCCCAGGGGAAAGCACCAGCTTCTCGTTTGCCTCGGTCGACAAGCCGAACGTCACGCTGGAGACGGTGAAGAAGGCGGAAAAGGGCGACGGCCTGGTGCTGCGGGTGTTCGAGCACGCCAATGCCCGAGCCAACGCCACGATCAGCTTCGGCGTGCCGGTGAAATCGGCGAGGCTGGTGAACCTGATGGAAGAGGGTGGCGAGCCGGTCGCGCTCAACGGCAACAGCGTGACGCTGAACCTCAGGCCGTTCGAGATTGCGACGCTGCTGCTGGAAATGGACGCCGACTGACCAACATCTCGGCGCTCCCTTGCTCCCCTCCCCCTTGAGGGGAGGGGAGCAAGGGAGCGCCGAGATGTTGGTCAG
>NZ_LAJE02000167.1 GCF_000970465.2 Devosia insulae DS-56 | reverse complement strand
GTGAGCGGTGCGGTGGAAACCGCGGCCCGCTCGTCGAGCCCCAAGCTGATGCCGAGGCCGGATGCGTCGATCGACGCCGTGGACCTGATCTTGGCGCCGGTTCCGGAAGCGGCACGCCCGGTGCGCCGGCCGCGACCGCCACCCCCGCCCTCGACCAACGATCTGCTCGCCCAGCTGGTGCGCACCCAGGTGCCACAGCCGCCGCGTGCCGACGAGCCCCCGGTCGACATCGCCGAGCGCGATCGCGCCATCGACGACGTGGTCCGCGAACTGCTTGAGGATCGCGACGCGGCCTATCGGTCGGTCGCCGTGCTTTACCAGGATTTCCTGGTCCGCTGCCGCATCCGGCGCGTCCCCGGCGAGGCGCTGGCGCTGCCGGCGTTCCGTCGCAAGCTTGCCGTGGTGCGGGCCGGCGTTGCCGAGGAGACGGCGCAGTCCGAGACCTGGCAGACGGCGCTGTCGCTCTCGACGCAGCTCGCCGACGATGTGCAGGGGGTGTTCCTGGTGCTGGCGCGGGCTGCGCTCGAGGGGCTGCCCTGCCCCTCCGATGCCGCGCTGGCGCGGGCCTACGGCACCCACTCCACCGGCCGCGCCAGGCGCCTCCTCGCCTATTTCGAGGAACGCGGCCTCCTGGTGGTGCGTATGGACCTGCGCAACCAGCGCATCGTCGCCTTCCCCGATCTGAGCACCGAAACCGCCCCAGGCAACCCGGATGCGCCCGACTACGACGATCGGGCCGCCGCCGAGTAGTCGGCCGGATTGCTTCACGGGCGCGTTGACCGCAATTGCGGTGCGGGCTGTCCCCTCCCCCTGAACATGAGGAGGGAGACCAGAACACTGACATCTCAGGAAGCGTCTCCCTCCCCTTGTTTAGGGGGAGGGATCAAGGGTGGGGGTCAGTCAACCACCGGCTGTGGGGCTACTTACCTTCGGCCGGAGCATCCTGCTCTTCCGGCTCATCCGCAGCCGGAGCCACCGCCGGTTGCGGTGCGCTCGCCTGATCCTCCTCCGAGAGCCGGCGCTCGATCGCGTCCTTGGCCCCTTTGGCGAACTCCTCGCTCGAATACGGACCCCACTCGACCTGCTGTCCATCGAGATAGGCGTAGAAATACCATCGGCCGTCGCGCTTCTCCGGCCCAAACGTGCGCTGCGTCATAACTGCTCCTGCAAGCCCTTCAGGAAAACTTGCCGGCCGGCTTGTCGTTCCATCGCTTCAGCAGCGTTTTCGGCAGAAGTTGCAGAGTTTTCCGGTTGGAAAGCGCGACGAATCAAGGGCCTGGGGCATTTCAGCCCCCGCCCACTGCCGCGGCCTGCCCGACGCCTACGCAGTTCTACCAGCAGTGCACCAGACGGCTGATTCACCCACCCGACAAGCCGATCGTCGTTCGCAGTAGCGGGTAATCGTCTGTTCATCGGCGACGCGAACTATCGCCGATGTTGAAGTATCCGGGGGCGTCTTGCAGGTCGTCATCGACACATTACTGCACAACCACGACCTGGCGCTGGTCGCCGTGGCGGCGTTGCTGTGCGCGCTGTCGTCCTTCGCCGGGATTTCGCTGCTGCATCACGCCCGACGGACGACCGGCAGATTGCAGCTGGTATGGCTGGGCGTTGCCGCGGTCTCAGTCGGTTTCGGCATCTGGGCCACCCATTTCGTCGCGATGCTGGCGTTTCACCCCGGGGTTGCCGTTGGCTACGACCTGCCGACGACGCTGGCCTCGCTGTCGCTGGCCATCGCCATTGTCGGCGGCGGGCTGTGGTTTGCCACCATCGGCACCTCGACCGGCGACTCGATTCTTGCTGGCGGTGTGGTCGGGCTCGGCATCTCCGTCATGCACTATACCGGCATGGCGGCAGTGATCGTCGGCGGCAGCATCGTCTGGGACGGCAACCTGGTCGCGCTGTCGATCCTGACCGGCATGGCGCTGGGCGCCGCCGCCCTGTGGCTCGCCCGCGCCTCGACGCTGCGCGGCCGCGTCGGTGCGCCGATCCTGCTGACGCTCGCCATCTGCGCCATGCACTTCACCGCCATGGGGGCGGCCGGCTTCGCCGACTGCTATGCGATCGTTGCCGAGGGCACGCCGACCTGGCTCTGGCTGGTGCTGTCGCTCGCCTCGACCATCATCCTCGGCCTCGCCATGGGCGGCACCCTGCTCGACCTCAGGGATCGGCGCCACAGCGCCGAAAGCGTACGGATGCGCGAGCTGGCCGACGCCGCCGTCGAGGGCATCGTCATCGTCCGGCAGGGGATCATCAGCGCCACCAATCGCAGCTTCCGCCAACTGGTCGGCTCCGAGGCCGATGCCAGCGGTCAGCCACTGCTCGGGTTTCTCGACGCCGAGGCCTGTGGCGCGCTCGAGCGCTCGCCCAACGCCACCATCGAAGGGCGGCTGCGGGTTGCCGGCGGCGACATCCCGGTCGAGGCGGTGGCGCACGAGATCGAATTCCAGGGCGTGCGACAGCGGGCCATCGCCATCCGCGACGTATCCACCCGCAAGCAGGCCGAGGAGCATATCCGCTTCCTCGCCCATCACGATGCGCTGACCGGGCTGCCCAACCGGGTGAGTTTCGGCCGGCGGCTCAATGAAACCATCGACCGCGCCCGCAGCGATGGGCAGAGCTGCAGCGTGCTGTGTCTCGACCTCGACAAGTTCAAGGAAGTGAACGACCTCTACGGCCATGCGGCCGGCGACGCCCTCCTGCGCCGGGTCGGGCTGATCCTGCAGCGCGAGGTGGCCGAGATCGGCTATCCGGCGCGGTTGAGCGGCGACGAGTTCGCCGTGGTGCTCAACGCCACGGAAAACCTCGACGCCGCCAACCGCGTGGCGCAGCGCCTGCTGCAGGCGTTTGCGCACGACGTCGCCGACACCGCGGACGACGCCTCGATCTCTGCCTCGATCGGCATTGCCTCCTTCCCCGGCGACGCCGAGAGTGCTGAGCAGCTGATGTCGGCCGCCGACATGGCGCTCTACCGGGCCAAGCAGGATGGGCGCGGCGCCTATCGCCTGTTCGAAGCAACGATGAACGACGAGCTGCGTGACCGGCGACTGGTCGCCAATGATCTGGCAAATGCCGCCGATGCCGGACAACTGGACCTCGCCTACCAGCCGCAGGTGGACCTCATCACCGGCGACGTCACCGGCTTCGAGGCGCTGATCCGCTGGCGCCATCCGGAGCGCGGCGAGGTACCGCCCGGCATCTTCATCCCCATTGCCGAGGAGAACGGGCTGATCCTCGGGATCGGCGAGTGGGTACTGCGCACCGCCTGCGCGGAGGCGGCCGGCTGGCGGGTGCCACTGAGCATTTCGGTGAACGTCTCGGCCGCGCAGATCCACAATCCGGCCTTCGCCCGGCTGATCCACGAAGTGCTGATCGAAACGGGCCTCAGTCCGGCGCGGCTGGAGATCGAGGTGACCGAAACCGCACTGGTCCGAGACCTGGTGCGGGCGGTGACGACGCTGCGGCAGGTACGAGGGCTCGGGGTGCGGGTCGCCATCGACGACTTCGGCACCGGGCACTCGTCGCTGACCCATCTCAGCGCCTTCCCGTTCTCGCGCATCAAACTCGACCAGTCATTCGTCCGCACCTTCGACCGGAACCCGCAATCGGCAGCGATTGTTCACGCCGTCGTCGAGCTCGGCCGCTATCTCGGCACCCCGGTGGTCGCCGAGGGCGTCGAGCGACGCGAGGAACTGGCCTTCCTCCGCGCCGAAGGCTGCGCCACCGCGCAGGGTTTTCTGTTCGGTTACCCGGCGCCGATCGGCACGTTTGTCGGGTTGCAGGTGCGCAAGGCGAGCTAGGCGTCCCCTCTCCCCTCTGGGGGAGAGGGTTAGGGTGAGGGGCGCCAAGCGCACCAAATGAAGGGTTGGCGCCACCCACCACCCATGCTCAGCGTGCTTGGCGCCCCTCACCCCGGCCCTCTCCCCAGAGGGGTGAGGGGGCGATGTGGCACGACGAATGCGACCAGCGAGCTATCGTGGCCCAACCCCCTCACCCAACGCCCAATACGCCCGCCGCCGATGCAGCAGTGGCGCCGCCTCCGATCGCGTGGCAGCAGCCGTAACGAGGCCGAAGATCACCAGATGCTGGTCGACCGGCACGATGCTGCGCACCCGGCACTCGAAGCTGGCAATCGCGTCTCTCAGCACCGGCAAGCCGCTCGGCGATGTCTCGATAGCGAGTGCTGCGAAAGCCGAGGCATCCCGCGACCCAACCCGTCCGGCGAACAGCTCGGCAATATGCGCCTGGCTGTCGGCCAGCACGTTGACACAGAAACTGCCATTCTGGGCGATCACCTTGGCAGCCCGGCCGCCATTGTGGAGGCTGACCAGCAGCGTCGGCCCCTGCGCATCGAGCGAAACCGATGACATCGCCGTCACCGTGACGCCGTCGCGGCCGGCCGGACCGTCGGTGGTCACCACGCTGACCGAGAAGGCCACCCGCGACATGGCATCGAGGAAGGCTTGCCTGAGGCCGGTGGCATCGCCGACGGCCGGCTCCAGCGGCTTCATGCCGCGCGCTCGACCGTCTGCACCACTCCGCTGACCTGCCGCATCAGTCCAAGGCAGATATCACGGACCAGCGCCGCTTCTGCCGGCCCATGGTCGGGGTAGCGCACCATGTTGTCGCCGTTATGCATGAACACCCAGCCGCCCTTGCCGTCGTCGGTCGGGTATTGCCACAGCCAGTCGGCCGGCTTCGGATCGTCGGCCGGGCCGACCTCGGTCAGCCATACCGCGCCCGCCGGCGCCGGGGTCCAGCCGCGGGCATACTGCCCAAAAATCCCGCACCAGCCGTCGAACCCCTCGTCCATGTTGGCAAAGAACCCGAACGGATCGTCCTTTACCCGCACCTTGATGTTGCTGAAGGGGCGCGGTGGCACCGCTTCGAAAGTGCCGAGGAACGGCAGCCAGGCGATTGCCGGCTCGGAGTTGATGATGAGGTGCCCGCCTCTGGCGAGAAAGCCGAGCAGCACCTCCTGCCTCTCCCTCAGGAAGAACTGGTCCTGGTTGTTCGGGATGTAGAGGATGTCGCTGCCGGCGAGCGCCGCGGCGCTGAGCTCGTAGAGCGGCAGGAAGCGCGTCACGCCGCCGACCGGCGCGAGGCTTGGAGCGAGCGTCTCAGGCTCCCACTCGGTCTCGTGGTGCAGGCATTGCAGGTAGGTGACGGTGAAGCCGCGCTTTTCGCGCACGATGCCGAGCTCGCGGTTGAGCCAGGGGTAGAAACCTTCGAGGAAGCGTTTGGTGGCCGGCATGAAGCGCTCGCCATTATGGACGTGCGGATCCAGCGTCGTGACGATCAGCCGCCCGCCGCCCGGCAACTGGTCGAAATCGAGGAACAGGCTGGCGCTGTCGTCGTCGAGGTTGAGCGCGCTCTTCGCTGCCGGGTGGAGGCCGAAGACGCCCGACCAGTGCCAGCCCATGTCGCGCAATGAAATGCTGTCGCAGATTGGATGCCTGGGCTCAGGCTGATGGATCTCGAGCTTCGTCCCCGGCTTGGTCCACCATAGCCAGTCGCGCGCATGGATCGGCCTCCACTCGAGCGCGACCACGTCGATCCACTCTGCCGTGTCCTCGCCGCCGAACACCACAAGCAAGCCCCCCTGCCGCACATAGGCGTTGAGCGCCGCGGCGTGGGCCCGCACCGCTTCGCTGTCCATCGCGTCAGGAACCACTACCGCCGCATACTGGCTGAGATCGTGCCGGTCGAGCTCACGCAGGTAGAGCATGTCGTCGAGCAGGTGGTTGAAGTCATGGAAGCTGCGGATCTGCGAGCCGTTGCCCCAGGTGAGGAAAGCGATGCGTTTGCTCATGAAGCCTCGATGAAGCGCGGTGCGAAGGTAAAGACGCTGCTGCCGACGAACTCCGCCTTGTCGACGGGAACGCCGTAAAGCTGGGTGAGATGGCCAGCAGTCAGCGTCGCCTCGGTGGGGCCGTGGCGATAGCTGCCATCGCCATTCATCAGCAGCACCTCGCTCGCCACTTCCAGCCCGTGCTGCGGCGCGTGGGTGGTGAAGACGATGGTAACGCCGGTCTCGCTGTTGAGCCGTTTGAGGCTCTGCATCACGATCGACTGGTTCTTGTAGTCGAGCGCCGAGCACGGCTCGTCGAGCACCAGCACATCGCATTCCGAGCAGAGCGCCTGCGCGATCACCACCAGTTGCCGCTGCCCGCCGCTCAGCGTGTTGAAAGCGCGGTTTTCGAGCTCGAGCACCCCCATGCGGCTCAGGTAATCGCGCGCTACCCGGTAGTCGACAGCCGAAGGCGAGCCGAACAGCCCGATCCGCCGGGCCCGTCCCATCAGCACCATGTCGATCACCGAGTAAGAGAAGGCGGCCTGGAACAGCTGCGGCACGAAGCCGAGCTTGCCGTCGACCCGTACCGCGCCCTCGGTCGGTCTCCTGAGGCCCATGACCGTATGCAGCAGGGTGGTCTTGCCCACCCCGTTCGCCCCGAGGATCGCCAGCACGCTGCCTTTGGCGACCTTGAGCGAATAGCCCTTGAGGATGGTCGTGCCGGAGAGGCTGACGCCCAGATTGGTGAGCTCAATCATTGGTCCAGCCACTCGACGTCTGCAGGCGCTTCAAAATGATGGCGAAGACCGGCACGCCGATCAGCGCCGTGATGATGCCGATCGGGATTTCCGATGTGGTGAGCGTGCGGGCCAGGTCGTCGACCAGCAGCATGTAGATAGCGCCCAAGAGCGCCGAGACCGGCAGCAGCCGGCGATGCTCGGCCCCGACGATGGCGCGGCCGACATGCGGGATCACGAGGCCGACCCAGCCGACAATGCCTGAGGTCGCGACCACCGCGGCCGAAATCACCGAGACGGCGATCAGCACCAGCCACTGCACCAGCTCGATGGGCGAGCCCAGCGCCCGGGCTTTGTCTTCGCCCAGCGACAGAATGTTGAGCTGGAAGCGCAGCAGGTAGATCACCGCCATCGCTGGCAGCACGGCGAGGCACAGCAGCAGCAGGTCGGAATAGTTGGTCGAAGCGATGCTGCCCATCAGCCAGTAGGTGATGGCCGGCAGCTTCTCCTGCGGATCGGACAGCAGCTTGATGATCGAAATCGCCGCCTCGAAAAACGCCGAAACGATCACCCCGGCCAGCACCAGCGTCAGCACCGAGGTGCGGCCCTTCATGCTGGCGAGGAGGCGCACCACGAACAGGCTGGCAAGACCAATGGCGAAGCCCGAGCCGAGCGCCACATAGCCGCCGCCGACGAGGAGAATCGCCAGCGTGCCGCCGAACGCCGCGCCGGAGGTGACCCCGATAATCCCCGGATCGACCAGCGGATTGCGGAACATCCCCTGCAGCGCCGTGCCGGAGACCGCGAGCCCTGCCCCGATCACCACGGCGGCAAGGATGCGCGGCAGGCGGATCAGCTCGACCACATTGGCCTCGACCTCGGTCCAGGGCGGATCGGCAAACGGCACGATGTTGTGGATGAGGATCATCCAGACATCGAGCATGTTGATGTCGTAGCGCCCGATGGTCACCGACCAGGTCATCACCAGCAGCAATACCAGCGCGAGGCCGGCAGTGACGGGCACTGCGTTGCTGCGCAGGCTCGCCGCCGGCAGGGTTTCGGCGCTCATCGCTCCACCTCGGGCCTCTCGATGATCGCCTCGAGGATATCGAGCATCAGGTTGGGCTTGTCGTTGGGGGCGCTTTTGAACCAGTGGATGCAGTCGCCATTGTGGACGAACACATTGCCGCCGCCGGGATAGCGCCACACCCAGTCGACCGGGTGGAGGTCGTCCTCGGCCCCGATCATCGACAGGAGCTGCGCGCCCTCAGGCGGCTCGGACCAGCCGCGGGCATATTGCCCGAGGATGCCGTCATGCCGGTGATAGGTCTCGTAATCCATGCGGCCGAAATACTTGCCCGGCGTGTGCGGGCGGATCATCAGGTTGAGGTAGGGCCGCGGCGGCACCGCCTGGAAGGGCTTGAGGAACGGCAGCCACGGCCGTGCCAAGGTGCCGTTGATGATCAGGTTGCCGCCGCCGGCGAGATAGTCGAGCACCCGCTGCGTCTGGGTCAGCATGAACAGCTGGTCGTGCGCGCTGGGGAAGTACAGCACGTGATAGTCGGCGAGCCTTACCTCGGTCATGCCATGCATCGGCTGGAAGGTGGTCTGCCAGTACGACGGCAGCGCCTTGGCGATATTGTCGAGCCGCCATTCGTCCCAGGTGCGGAGGTAGAGGAGCTTGCGGGTGCGATCAGGCGTGCTCACGGGCCACCTCCGCCTTCAGCCAGGGGAAGAAACCGTTCAGAAAGCGCGTCGTCGCCGGCATGAAGCGGCGCCCGCTATGCACGACAGGATCGATGGTCGAGCAGATCAACCGGCCGCCGCCTTCGGGCAGGCGGTAGTCGAACATCAGGCAGCCCTCGTCATTGTCGAGGTTGAGGATCGGCTGCGCACCGGGGAAAAACCGGTAGGCGCCGAAGAAGTGCCACGACATGTCGGCCACCGGGATGGCCTCGGCCATCGGGTGCTTCGGCTCGGGCTGGTAGACCTCGAGCCGCCCGCCCGGCTTCATCCACCATTTCCAGTCCTTGGTGCCGCGCTCGAACCACGGCACGTCGACAATGGTGAGCCATTGGTCGAGCCGGCTGGGCTCGAACGCAATGAGGAAGCCGCCCTTGGCGAGGTAATCGTCGAACTTGCCGGCGTGCCTCGCCAGCACTTCCTGGTTGGAGAAATCCGGGATGACGATGGCGCGATACTGCTGGAGGTCGACCCGGTCGAGCTCCATCACGTAGATCATGTCGTCGATATAGGCCCGGTAGTCGTCGAAGGTCGTGACCTGACCTCCATCGCCCGAGCAGACATAGCCGATGTCCTTCACCGGGCAGTCTCCATAGATGCAGATGTGGACAGCTCCGGCGCGTTGCGGCGCCGGAGCTGGAACTGGAGAGTTTTCAGGAAAAGTTGCAGACTTTTCCGGTTCGAAAGCGCGACCAAATCAAAGCCTTGTCAGCCGAGGATCTTGGCGTAATCGGTCGAGGTGCTGTTGGCTTCGACTTCGAGGATCTTGTCGAGCAGCGGCTCGGTAAGGTCCTTGCCGTAGATCTCCTTGAAGGTGGTCTTCAGCGTGTCGCGGAAGGCGGTCTCAGCGGCGAAGTCGGTGGGATGGGTGATGCGGGCCAGCCACTGCGCGGTAAGGTGCACTTCCGGCGCATCGGGGGAGCGGTTGAACTTGGGCACCTTGTAGACGCGATGGTTCTTGATCGCATCGACGCCACCGAGCAGCGGATCGTTGTAGAACGCCTCGGGCGTCAGGTCGGTGGCCCAGGCCGGGATGATGATGACCTCGGGGTTCCAGACCAGGAACTGCTCGGCATCGATGGTACGCCACCACTCGCCGGTATCATCGGCAGCGAGGTTCTGCACGCCGCTCAGCGCGTAGTTCTGCGAAGAGTTGGCGACCACCTGGATCTGCTCGCCGATCTTGTCGACTTCGAGCATCTTCACGTAGTTCGCGGGCTCGACGGCCTTGAAGTGCTCGACCAGCGCGGCGTTGGAATCGTCCTGCAGCTTGAGCAGCATGGCGGCGCGCTCAGGCTTGCCGGCGATGGCGCCGCTCATGGTGATGTAGCCGCGGCGCTGTTCCTCGGTGCAGCAGTTCCAGCCGGCAACCTTGAGGCCCACATCCTCGAGCTGCTTGATCTGGCCTTCCTTGTGCACGACCTCGAACACCAGGTCGGGGCCGGCGGCGAGCACCGCTTCGACATTGGTGGCAAAGCCCGGGCCGGCCATCGTCGCGTCGAGCTGCATCAGCTCGGGGATGGTCTCGTCGTAGAGACCGCCCTTGAAGGTGTTGAGCGAGGCGGACGCGGTGCCGGCAATGTGCTCGGTCGTGCCATCGACGGCGAAATAGACCACCGGCGCGGCCGACGGCAGGGTGATCAGCTTCTTGGGCGGCGCGTCGAGCGTAACCGTGCGCCCTGCCTGATCGACGAAGCTGGTCTGGGCCAGGGCGGCGGAGGCCGACAGCAGGGCAAGCGACAGCGGTACCGCCAGGGCCATCGCCCCGCGGAATGAAAGCGGCATCGTGATTTCCTTCGATAGGTCTGGTGTACCCGGGGCTCGGCGCTGAGCCCGGCTACAGGATCAATCAAAGATGATCGTTGCAGTCAAGTTAAAACCAACCGCTGCGGCAAGCCGCCTAGGCCCGGAATAGCGAAAGGCCGCCCGGTGGGCGGCCTTCGCTCGGTTTCACACGCGGTGCTTACGCGTCATCGCCCGGCGCTTACTCGTCGTCGCTCGGTGCGGCCGCCATGCCGAGCGCTGTGAGGTAGAGCTCGAGCAGCGCTTCCTGCTCCATGCGCTCGGCATGGTCCTGCTTGCGGATCGAGACGATCTTGCGCAGCACCTTGGTGTCGAAGCCGTTGCCTTTGGCTTCGGCGTAAACTTCCTTGATGTCACCGGCGATTGCGGCCTTCTCTTCTTCGAGCCGCTCGATGCGTTCGATGAAGGCCTTGATCTGGTCCTGGGCGACGCTATCGGGGGAGACGGTTGCCATAGTCGAATTCCTCTTCGTTTCGGCCCCCGTTCAACCCGTTCGTCAACGCCGGTTCAAGCCTATTCGGACAGCAATCCACATCGCTTGCCCCCTAGCTTCGTAATTCCGACAAAAGCCGCGTTTACCGGTTGACAGCGGACGGAGCGCTGAGCACAAACACCTCGCGCGCTGCAAACGATTTCAGGCAATCCAACCCGGACGGTCCATTGCGCTACATCCTGGCCATCGCTGGTGTGCTCGCCGCAGCGTTCGTAGCCATCACCATCTGGGTTTTCCTGCCGCGTGCCGACGCGCCGCTCAGTGCTGCCTCGGCGCAGGCCCAGCAGGCCCAGTCTCAAACCTCTGCTGACCAGAGCGCCGAGACCGGCGAAGGCAGCTTCCGCGTCTGCAACGAGACCGGCAACAAGGTCTCCGTCGCCTTCGGCTATCGCGCCGAGAAGGGCTGGCAGTCCGAAGGCTGGTGGGTGGCCGAACCCGATAACTGCGTCACCATCTATCGCGGTAACCTCGAAGCTCGTCGCTACTACTATGTCTACGCCGCCGACGACGTCAGCGGCGGCGCCTGGGACGGCAGCGTGTTCATGTGCACCCGCGACGAGACCTTCACCATCTTCGGTGTTGAGGATTGCCTGGCGCGCGGCTACGAACGCACCGGCTTCTTCGAAGTCGATACCGATAATCGCAGCGACTGGACGCTGCAGCTCACCGATGGCGAGGTCGTCAGCGGCGACACCGGCCCCACCGGCGAAGCCGTGCCACTCGAGGGCGACATGCCGACCGACGGCGGCGACCAGCCGGCCGACGACACTCCTACTGATGAAGGTGCAGATTCCGAATGAAACGCTTGAGACGCGTGAAGATCGTCGCCACCCTGGGCCCCGCGTCCAACGACGAAGCTACGATCGAGAAGCTGGCGCGTGCCGGTGCGGACGTCTTCCGCATCAACATGAGCCACGCCAGCCATGAGCTGCTGAAGCAGACCGTCGGCTTCATCCGCAATGTCGAAGCGCGGCTGCACCACCCGATTGGCATCCTGGTCGACCTGCAGGGGCCAAAGCTGCGCGTCGGCCGCTTCGCCGAAGGCGCTGTGCAACTGGTCGCCGGTGGCAAGTTCACCCTCGACAGCTCGGAAGCGCCGGGCACCGCCGAGCGTGTGTTCCTGCCGCACCCGGAAATCCTCGAATCCGTCTCGGTGGGCGATCGCCTGCTGCTCGATGACGGCAAGCTCCAGCTCCGCGCCACCAAGGTCGGCGGCGGACAAGTCGAGACCGAGGTGATCTATGGCGGCAAGCTGAGCGACAAGAAGGGCGTGAGCCTGCCCGATACGCTGCTGCCGATGGGGGCGCTGACCGAGAAGGATCACGCCGACCTCCTGAAGGGCCTCGAGGCGGAAGCTGACTGGATCGCCGTCAGCTTTGTGCAGCGCCCCGAAGACATCATCGATATTAGGAAGATCGTCCAGGGCCGCGCCGGCGTCATGGCCAAGATCGAGAAGCCGCAAGCGGTGGAGCGGCTGGAAGAGATCATCAAGCTCTGCGACGCCTTCATGGTGGCGCGCGGCGATCTCGGCGTGGAAATGCCGCTCGAGCAGGTCCCGGGCCTGCAGAAGCGCATGATCCGTATCGCCCGCCGCTACGGCAAGCCCGTGGTGGTCGCCACCCAGATGCTGGAATCGATGATCACTTCGCCGGTGCCGACCCGCGCTGAAGTCTCCGACGTGTCGATCGCCGTGTTCGAAGGCGCCGACGCCGTCATGCTCTCGGCCGAGAGCGCTTCGGGCCAGTACCCGGTCGAAGCCGTGGCGATGATGAACAAGGTGGCCGTAGCGGTCGAAGGCGATCCGAACTATCGCGGCATCATCCGTGCCCAGGCCGCCGAGCCCGAAGCAACCGCGGCCGACGCGATCTCCGCGGCGACCCGCCAGGTGGCCGAAACGCTCGATCTGGCCGCCATTGTCACCTACACCTCGTCCGGCTCGACCGCCATCCGCGCCGCCCGCGAGCGGCCCAGTAAGCCGATCCTGGCACTGTCGCCGAACCTTCGTACCGTCCGCCGCCTGTCGGTGGTCTGGGGCATCCACTGTGTGGAATCGCCCGATGCGGTGAACCTCGAGGACATGGTCGATCGCGCCTGCGTCATCGCTTACAACGAAGGCCTCGCGCGCCCGGGCGACCGTATCGCCATCACCGCCGGCATCCCGCTCGGCACCCCCGGCGCCACCAACATGCTGCGCATTGCCTTCGTCCGCCAGGATGGCGCCGGATCCTCTTGATCCTGCCTGCCTAGGCTGTACCTTCTCGATCCCTCCCCTCTAGGGGACGCCATAGCGTCCCCAACCGGGGGAGGGATTTTCGCTTTCAGTAACGGATTGCCCTGATGTCCACCGCCCTCGACGCCGCCCTCGCCCATGCCGACGCCCATCTCGACGACAGCGTCGCGCGGCTGAAGACGCTGGTGGCGATCAAGTCGATTTCCACCGATCCGGCCTATACCGGCGAAGTGCATAGGGCCGCGGACTGGCTGGCGGCAGATCTCAACGCGCTGGGCTTCGAGGCCTCGGTGCGCCCGACCCCCGGGCACCCGATGGTGGTGGCGCACGACCAGACGGCTGATGGACCGCACGTGCTGTTCTACGCCCACTACGACGTGCAGCCGGTCGATCCGCTGAACCTCTGGGCCACCGACCCATTCGCCGCAACGCTGGTCAAGGGCGAGGATGGCGAGACCCGCATCGTCGGGCGCGGCAGTTCCGACGACAAGGGGCAGCTCCTGACCTTCGTCGAGGCCTGCCGGGCCTGGAAGGCGGTGAACGGCGCGCTGCCGATCAAGGTGACGCTGTTCTTCGAAGGCGAGGAAGAGTCGGGCGGCAAGAGCCTGCCTGGCTTCCTCGAAGCCAACAAGGCCGAGCTCGGCAGCGCCGACATCGCGCTGGTCTGCGACACCGACCTGTGGAACCGCGAGACGCCCTCGATCGTCACCTCGCTGCGCGGCCTCGTCGGCGAGGAGGTGGTGATCACCTGCGCCAGTCATGACCTCCACTCCGGCATGTACGGCAACGCCGCGCGCAACCCGATCCAGGTGCTGGCCGATATCATCGCCTCGCTGCGCAACTCCGATGGCAGCGTGGCGGTCGAAGGCTTCTACGACGACGTCGCGGAGCTCCCTGCCGAGATCGCGGCGCAGTGGAAGCGCCTGCCCTATGACGAGGCGGCTTTCATGCGTGGAGCCGGGCTGACCACACCGGCCGGCGAACAGGGCCGTTCGGTGCTCGAGCAGACCCGCTCACGCCCGACCTGCGAGATCAACGGCATCAGCGGCGGCTATACCGGCGACGGCTTCAAGACCGTGATCCCGGCCAAGGCCAGCGCCAAGATCTCGTTCCGCCTGGTTTCCGGCATGGACCCAAAGAAGATCCGCGCCGCGTTCCGCAAGCACGTCACCGACCGGCTGCCGCCCGACGCCACCGCGAGCTTCCACGAGCACGGCGGCGCGCCCGCGGTCTCGGTGCCGACCGATGGCCCGTTCGTCGCCAAGGCCGCGGCGGCGCTCAAGGATGAGTGGGGCAATGAGGCGGCGCTGATCGGCTCGGGCGGCTCGATCCCGGTGGCCGGCGAGTTCAAGAAGACCCTGGGGCTCGACACGCTGCTGATCGGCTTCGCACTCGACGACGACCGCATCCACTCGCCCAACGAGAAGTACGACCTGAGGAGCTTCCACAAGGGCATCCGCTCCTGGCTGCGCATCATCGCGGGATTTGCGGGGTAGGGCGACCCACCCACCGGCCGTCATCCCGACGAAAGTCGGGACCCACTGCTCGAGGCACGAACCCAACCGGTCCATCGCGGCAAGGTCGGCCAGATCGCGCCGGTGGAGGTCATGAGCACTGGGTCCCGGCCTCCGCCGCGATGGCGGCCGGTGGTGGGCTGCCGGATCGAATACCCAAACAGCAAAAAGCCCGCTTGCGCGGGCTTTTCAAACTACGTGCAGTCGTGAGCAGCAGCTCAGCCCTGGCGGGCCTTGTAGCGCTTGTCCACCTTGTTGATGATGTACACGCGGCCGCGGCGGCGCACGAGCTTGTTGGCGCGATGGCGACCCATCAGAGCCTTGAGCGAGTTGGTGACTTTCATGCCGAACCTCGGAACTGAAATAAAAACAGGCGCCGCGCGCCCTTCGAATTGGGGCCGTGATTAAGGGCAAAAACCCTTGCTGTCAACGTCCTTCCGCTGGTTTTCCGGGCTAAGGCGATTAACCGGTCGGCAAGGCGCCGATGCGACACTGATCGAATGCAGAAACCCAGCTTTTCCAAGCTCGATGTGCTCGTCGTCGATCCCTCGCCGCACATGGGAGCGCTGATCGGCCAGATGCTGCGCCACCTCAAGGTGCGCCGCATCGATGAGGTGCAGAGCTCCGATGGGGCAGCCATGCTGCTGCAGACCCATCGCTTCGGCGCCATCATGCTGAACGACGTGCTGGCGCCGATGAGTGGCGTTGCCGTGGTCAAAGCGCTGCGCGCCGCCTCCGAAGGGCTGAACCGCGATACGCCCGTCATCATGATGTCGGCCGCTCCCGATGCCGCCGAAATCGCCGCCGCGCGCGACTCCGGCGTCACCGAGTTCCTGCGCAAGCCCTTCGCCACCCAGCACATCGAGAGCCGGCTGGTCGCCATGCTGGCGGCGCCGCGACCCTTCATCGAAGCCAAGGCCTTTGTCGGCCCCGATCGCCGCCGCAAGCGCGCCGTGCCCAAGGGCGGCGAACGCCGAAACCGCGCCTAGCGCGGCAGCGCAATCCAGCGGCAATGCCGGTGACTCAACCGTCAGGCGCCGCCGTTGAGGTCCAGTTCCTGCCAGCGGATGCAGGCAACCCGCCGCCCATTGGCAAGGGTTTCGAGCGGTGGCCTGACCTGGGCGCAGCGCTCCTCGGCAAAGCGGCAGCGCGTCCGGAACGTGCAGCCCGAGGGCTGGTTGATCGGCGACGGGATTTCGCCCACCAGCCCCTCGATGGTGCGTTGTCGCGCCCGTTTCGGGTCGGGGATCGGCACCGCGGTCAGCAGCGCCCTGGTATAGGGGTGCTTGGGATCCTCATAGAGGTCGTCGCCATCGGCGAGCTCGACGATCCGGCCGAGATAGAGCACGAGGATGCGGTCGGAAACGTGCCGCACCACGCTCAGATTGTGCGAGATGAAGATCAGCGTCAGCCCGAACTCGTCCTTCAGATCACTCAACAGGTTGAGGATCTGCGCCTGGATCGAGACGTCGAGCGCCGATACCGGCTCGTCGCAGACGATCAGCTTGGGCTCGCTGATCAGCGCCCGGGCGATGCCGATGCGCTGCGCCTGCCCGCCCGAGAACTCGTGCGGATAGCGGTTGATCATTTCCGGCAGCAGGCCGACCGCCTCCATGGTCCGCAGCACCCGCTCGCGCCGGCCCTTGGCGTCGATCTCGGGCATCAGCGTCTTGAGCGGATCGGCAATGATCTCGCCCACGGTCATCCGCGGATTGAGTGAGGCCAGCGGATCCTGGAAGATGATCTGCAGGTCGCGGCGCTTCTTGCGCATCTCCTCGGCCGGCAGCTTGGTGATGTCCTGCCCCAGCCACAGCACGCGCCCCTCGTCCGGGGCCAGCAGCTGCAGGATGCAGCGGCCGAGCGTCGACTTGCCGCAACCACTCTCGCCCACGATACCCAGCGTTTCGCCGCGCTTGACGGTGAAGCTGATATCCTGCAGCGCACGCAGCTGAAAGGGCTTGGCGAACAGGCCGGCGGAAATGGAGAAGTTCTTCGAGAGGTTCTCGATCTTCAACAGGTCTTCGGTACGATCGAGCATTATGCCACCGCCTCGTACTTGAGTTCACCCTGGTACCAGCAGGCCTTTTCGCGCACATCCTCCACCGGCAGCAGTGGTGGCCGTTCCTCAAAGCAGCGCTCGAAGCGGAAGGCGCAACGCGGGTGGAAGGCGCAGCCCCTGGGCAGGTGCTCGAGGCTGGGCGGCAGGCCCTGGATCGGATCGAGGCGCTTGGCGCGCTTGGCCACGTGCGGCGTCGAGTGCAGCAGCCCCAGCGTATAGGGATGGCGCGGGTCGTAGAACAGCGTGTCGGTCGGCCCCTTCTCGATGCAGCGGCCGCCATACATCACCATCATCCGATCGGCGACGCCGGCCACCACCCCCAGGTCGTGGGTGATCAGCACCAGCGCGGTGCCGAAATCATTGGTGAGATTCTTGAACAGGTCGAGCATCTGCGCCTGCACGGTCACGTCGAGCGCCGTGGTCGGCTCGTCCGCGATCAGCACCCGGGGCTTACAGAGCAGCGCCATGGCAATCATCACGCGCTGCCGCATGCCGCCCGAAAGCTCGTGCGGATAGGCGTTGGCACGCTTCACCGGCTCGGGGATGCCGACCCGCTCGAGCATCTCGATCACGGCACGATGGGCCTTTTCCGCGGTAAAGCCCTGGTGCCGCACCAGCACTTCGGCAAGTTGCGTCTTGACCCGGAGCGTTGGGTTCAGCGAGGTCATCGGATCCTGAAAGATCATCGCGATATCCTTGCCGCGATAATTGTCCAGCTTGTCCGGCGCCATGCCGATAAGGTTCACGTCGCCCAGCATGGCGCGGCCCGAGGCTTTGCCGTTGCGGGCCAGGAGCCCCATGATGGAGAGGAACGCCTGGCTCTTGCCCGAGCCGCTCTCGCCCACCACGGCGAGCGTTTCGCCCTCGGCGAGGGTGAAATCGAGGTCGGAAACCGCCTTCACCTCGGATTGGTGCAGCGCGAAGGTTACGTCGAGATTGTCGACGACAAGCACATTGGCCATGTCTATCGGTCCTTGGGGTCGAGCGCGTCACGCAGGCCGTCGCCCAGATACGACAGGCAGAGCAGCATGGTGACGAGGATGGCGGCCGGGGTGAACAGCATCCAGGGCAGCGCCTCCGCCACCGGAGCGCCGAACGAGATCAGCGTGCCGAGCGAGGTCTGCGGTTCCTGGACGCCGAGGCCGAGATAGGAGAGGAAGCTCTCCGTGATGATGATCTCGGGAATGGTGAGCGTCGCATAGATCACCACCGGACCGGTGAGGTTGGGGACGATATGGCGGAAGATGATGGTGAAGGGCCCTGCCCCACCGGCCTTCGCCGCCTCGATGAACTCGCGCTGCTTGATCGATAGCGTCTGCCCGCGCACGATGCGGGCCATGGTCAGCCATTCGAGGCAGCCAATGCCCACGAACAGCAGCACCGGGGAGCGCCCGAAGATCACCACCAGGATGATGACGAACAGGATGTAGGGCAGCGCGTACATGATATCGACGAAGCGCATCATGACGGCGTCGATCTTGCCGCCGAAATAGCCCGCAATGGCGCCATAGAGGATGCCGATCACCACCGAAACGAAGGTGGCGACGCCCGCTACCAACAGCGACATCTGCGTGCCCTGCAGCGTCCGGGCCAGCATGTCGCGGCCATTCTGGTCGGTGCCGAAATAGTGGCCCTTGGCCCAGTCGGGTGGCTTGCGGATGCCGGCCCAATCGATCTTGTCGTAGGCCCAGGGCAGGAAATACGGCCCGACCAATGCAAACAGCACGATGGCGGTGAGCACGAAGATCGAGACCAGCGCCGCCTTGTTGTTGAACAGGCGACGCAGCGCATCCTGCGTCAGCGAACGCCCCTTGGGCGCCTCAGTCGCCAGTGCGTTGGCGTAGGCGGTCAGCGCCGCGTCCTTGCCAGTAATCCCGGCCATCAGCGGTACCTCACCTTGGGATCAAGCCAGGCGTAGAGGACGTCGACGATCAGGTTCAGCGCCAGGATGATGAAAACGTAGAGAATGGTGGTGCCCAGAACGAGCCCGTAGTCGCGGTTGAGTGCGGCGCTGATGAAGTACTTGCCGATGCCGGGCAGCGCGAACACCTGTTCCACCACCAGCGAACCGGTGAGCAGGTAGGAGAGGCCGGGCCCGAGATAGGACACGACCGGCAGCAGGGCCGGCTTCAAGGCGTGCCGTGCGAGGATCAGGCGCGTGCCGAGGCCCTTCGACCGCGCCGTGCGCACATAGTTGGTGCCCAGCACCTCGATCATCGAGCCCCGCACCAGCCGCGCGACACGCCCGCCATGCGGCAGCGACAGGATCAGCACCGGCAACACCAGATGCGCGATCGAGCCCGGCTGATACCCCCCGACCGGCAGCCAGCGCAGGTACACCCCGAAGAACAGCTGCACCAGGTTGGCCATCAGGAAATTGGGGATGATGATGCCGATGAGCACGATCGCCACCAGGAGGTAATCGGGCCACTTGTTCTGCTGCACGGCAGCGACGGCGCCGGCGATCATGCCCGCGACGGTGCCGACGACGAAAGCCGAAAAGCCAAGCATCAGCGTGAAGGGCAGCCCGATGCTGATCAGCCGCGACACCGAGAAATCTTCCATCACCATGGATGGACCGAAATCGCCGCGGAACACCCCACCCAGATAGATGAAGTACTGTGAGATCAGCGGCTGATCGAGATTGTAGTGGGCCCTGAGGTTCTTCATCACGTCGGGCGGCAGCGCGCGCTCGCCGTCGAACGGCCCGCCAGGCGCCAGCCTGAGGATGAAAAAGCAGACGGTAATCGTGATCAGGACGATCGGGATAGCCGTCAGCACGCGCCTGAGCGCATATCCGAACATGTTGTGTGTGACCTTTCCCGCCAGCCCGCGGGGCAACGCCGTAAGCCGGCGGCAAAATGCAATCTGGGACCGCGGGGGTACGCCCCGCGGTCCCTGTTGAGCCGGTTACTCCGACTTAGACATCCAGCGGATACGGTTGATATCCTTGGCGTTGTCTTCGAAGCCCGTGATCTTGGGCGAGACGACGTTCTTGGACACGTACCAGTAGATCGGGATGGCGGCGAACTCGTCCATCGCCTTGGCTTCGGCCTGGTGCAGCAGGTCCGAACGCTTCACCAGATCGAGTTCCTTCGAGGCCTGATCCATCAGGCTGTCGAAGTCCGGGTTGGAGTAGCGGCCGTAGTTGTTGCCCCAGTTCATCACGCCTTCCTGCGTGGTGCCGGTCTTCAGCAGATCGAGCGTGTTGCTCGCATCCGAGTAGTCCATCAGCCAGCCGGCACGGCCAACCTGGAAGTCACCGGCACGCAGTGCGTCATAGTGCACGGCGGTCTCGGCGTTGAACAGCTCGACCTGGACGCCGATCTGCTTCCACATGTCGGTGATGGCCACGGCGATGCGCTGGTGGTTCTCGTTGGTGTTGTAGCGCAGCTGCAGCTTCAGTGGGTTTTCCGGGGTGTAGCCGGCTTCCGCCATCAGCTTCTTGGCTTCTTCGACGCGCTGGTCATACGGCCATTCGGCCCAATCGGGCGCGTACGGCGTGCCTTCGTAGTTGGCAGTGCCATTCGGCACCCAGCCATAAGCCGGCAGTTCGCCGGTGCCGAGCACGTCCGGCCCGATCACGTCACGCAGCACCGAGAGCGACAGCGCCTTGCGGATGTTGACGTTATCCAGCGGGGGCTTGGACTGGTTCAGCACGTAGTAGTAGATGCCGAGGAACGGCGCGACATGGGCCTGGCCAGGATAGTTATCCTGCAGGAACTTGTACTGGTCGGCGGGGAAGTCGGTCAGGATATCGAGCTCGCCGGCGCGGTAGCGGTTAAGCGCGGCGGTCAGATCTTCGGTGTTGTCCCAGCGGACTTCGTCGATCTTCAGGTTGTCCTTGCCGTAATAGGTGTCGGACTTGACGCCGCGGAGGTACGAGCCGGGCACCCACTCGACCAGCTTATAGGGGCCGTTGCCGACGATGTTGTCGGGCTGCGTCCACTGGTCGCCGAACTTCTCGATGATGTCCTTGCGGATCGGATAGCCGGTGTAGTGGGTCAGTGCCTGGAGGAAGAACGGGGTCGAGGCTTCGAGGGTGATCTCAAGCGTCTTGTCGTCGATGGCCTTGACGCCGAGCTGGCTGAAATCGGTGATTTCAGCGGCATTGATCTTGGAGGCATTCTTGATCGGGAACTGCAGGTAGGCGTATTCCGCCGCGGTCTTGGGGTCGAACAGCCGCTGGAACGCATCGACCCAGTTCTGCGCCGTCACCGGAACGCCGTCGCTCCAGTTCGCGTCAGCACGGAGCTTGAACGTGTAGACGAGGCCATCGTCCGAAATGGTCCAGGACTCGGCCTGACCGGCGATCGCGTTGGCCTGTGCATCTTCGGCGACGAGGCCTTCATAGAGCTCGCCGATAATCCGGTTCTCCCAGTCACCGGAGGCCTTGTGCGGGTCGAGCGAGCCGGGCTCGCTGCCATTGCCGAGGTTGAGCGTCACGGCCAATGCCGCGCTCGACATCATCAGCGCCAACGCGCCGGCGGTCGTCACCGCTTTGAGGACCTGTGTTATTTTCATTCTTGTCCCATCTCCATGAAAGACATTTCCTGACGGGCACGGCGATTAGCATGCCATGCCTCTTTTTGTGCCGACTGGTCGAAACCGCCGGATTGGGTACGGACCCTATGGCATCAGGTTTTCGCTGACAAGCGGGACATTGACGTAAGCGTCAAGTGTTACACGAGGCGTGGGAAACTATACTTGGCTGTGGATAGTTTGTGGCTGGCGCGGGCCTTATCGCCATCAGGGATAGCGTCGCCGGGTGTGGATCACAGCGATCACCCGGATGCGATCTGCCAGAACGCGATAGACGACAATGTAATTGGGATGGGCGACGACCTCGCGGGTGCCATTCCTGCGGCCGGGGCGAAACAGATATGGGTGCGCAGCCGCTGGCAGCACCGACTCCTCGATGCGCTCTCTGAGCTGCTCGGCGGCCGCCTCATTGTCGACCGCGATGTAGGTAGTGATGTCTTCAAGATCGCGCAGGGCGCCTTTGCTCCACGCGATCAGCAGCACGGCTCAGGCTCGCTTCTTTGCCGCTGCCTTGATGGCTGCCTTGACGCGAGCCATGGCTTCATCGTGCGGGATGTCAGGGCTGGTGTCGTCAAGCGACGCCTGAACCTTGGCATGGAACCACCGATCGTACTCTGCAGCTTCTTCCTCGGTCTCAAACTCGGAGATAATAGGATCGAGCTTGTTGCTCTTCGGCATGTTAGCACCTCGCTGGGCAGCAGCCTCGATGACTTCGTCCATCCGCCGCATGACCTCGTCATGCGGGATCAACTCGCCCGGATCATCGATCGCGGCCTGCACCCTGGCCTTGAACCAGCGGTCATATGACGCTGCCTGTTCCTCGGTCTCGAACTCGGAGACGATTGGGTCGAGCTTCTTGCCTTCGGCCATCATGAACTCCTACCACCCCAATATAGGATGAAAGCCCGATCCTGTCATGCCGCCCGCTCGACCAGCGCCGTCACGCCCATGCCGCCGGCGGTGCAGACGGAGATCAGGGCACGCTGCTTTTCGGTGGTGTTGAGCAGCTTGGCGGTGAGGCCGAGAATGCGGGCGCCGGTGGCGGCGAAAGGGTGGCCATAGGCGAGGCTCGAGCCCTTGGTATTGATCTTGTCGGGGTCGATCTCGCCCAGTGGCGTCTCGCGACCGAGCACGTTCCGGTTGTAGTCGGGGTCGCGCCACGCCTTCAGCGTCGCCAGCACCTGCGCCGCAAACGCCTCGTGGATCTCGAACAGATCGATGTCCTGGAAGCTGAGGTTCGAGCGGCGCAGCATTTCCGAGGCGGCGATAGTCGGCGCCATCAGCAGGCCCTCGCCATGCGCAAAATCGTTGGCCGCCACCTGGCCGAGGGTGAGGTAAGCGAGCACCGGCAGGCCACGCGCTTTGGCCCACTCCTCGCTGGCCAGCAGCACAGAAGCGGCGCCATCCGTCAGCGGGGTGGAGTTGGCCGCCGTCAGCGTACCTTTGCCCGAGCTCTTGTCGAAGGCCGGCTTCATCGTCGCCATCTTTTCGAGGCTGGTATCGGCGCGGACATTATTGTCCTTGAGCACACCGGCAAACGGCACGATCAGGTCGTCGTGGAAACCCTCGTCATAGGCGCGGGCGGCGTTGTGGTGGCTCTTCAGCGCCAGCGCGTCCTGCTCCTCACGCGAAATCTCCCATTGCCGGGCCATCAGCTCGCAATGCTGGCCCATCGACAACCCGGTGCGGGGCTCCTGCGTCGAGGGGGCGATCGGCGTCAGCTCACCGAGGTTGAAGCCTTTGAACACCTTGAACTTCTCGCCCGTGGTGCGGGCCCGGCTGAGCTCGATCATGCGGTGCTGGAACTTGTCCCCGAACACTACCGGGCTGTCCGACACCGTGTCGGAGCCGGCAGCGATGCCGCTGTCGATCTCGCCGATGGCGATCTTGGCGCCGAGCGACAGCGCCGCCTGCAGCGAGGTCCCGCAGGCGATCTGCACATTGGTGCCGGGGGTGCGCGGCGATAGGCCGGCATCGAGGCTTGCCTCGCGGGCGAGGTTGAAGTCGCGGCTGTGGCTGAGCACAGCGCCGGCCATCACTTCGCCGATCGCCTCGCCCTTCAAGTTGTACTTGTCGACGAGGCCGCCCAGCGCCGCCCCGAGCATCGAGAGGTTCCCCTCCTCGGCATAACCGGTATAGGCACGCGCAAACGGGATGCGGGCCGAGCCCACGATGGCGACTTTACGCAGTTCGGCCATCTCAGGCTCTCCCGTCCTTGCGGGCCTGCATCGGCCCTCCGAGGAACGGCGCGAAACCGGTCCCATAGATGACGCCGATATCGGCGAGGTCGGCCGAAGCGACCACGCCCTCGGCCACGGCGATTTCGGTGGCATCGACCAAGGGCTGCACCAGTTCGCGCCCGAGCCCCGCAAGGTCCGGATGCGGTGGCACCTCGCCCTTCACCGCCTTGCCGTTGGTCCAGGTGTAGAACCCCTGCCCGCTCTTGCGGCCGAGCTTGTTCTCGGCGATCAGCCGGGCGAAATCGCTGGCCGGCGACACTGGGCTGCCGAGCTCCTCGGCGACGAACTTGCCGACATCCAGCCCGACCGTATCCATCAGCTCGATCGGCCCCATCGGCATGCCGAAGGCGACAGCCGCAGCATCGATCTGCTCTTTGTTGGCGCCGCCCTCGACCCGCTGCACGGCGGCGAGCATGTAGGGCATCAGCACCCGGTTGACGAGGAAGCCGCGCGCCGATTTCACCACCACCGGCGACTTGCCGATGGCGAGCGCGAAACTGGCGCCGCGCGCGATGTCGTCGTCGGAGTTGAAGCTCGAGCGGATCACCTCGACCAGCGGCAGTTGCGCTACCGGGTTGAAGAAATGCAGCCCGATCAGCCGGCCCGGATTGGTCAGCCCCTCGGCGATGCGCTCGAGTTCGATCGAGGAGGTGTTGGTGGCAAGGATCGCTCCGGGCTTGGCTTTGAGCTCGGCGTCGATGAACACCTTGTGCTTGATCTCGAGCTTTTCGACCACCGCCTCGATGATCACGTCGGCCCGGGCGATGCCCTTGCCGGCGACATCGGCTTCGAGCCGGGCCACGGCATTGTCGATCTCGGTCTTGGTCCGGAGCCGCTTCTTGAACAGTTTCTTCGCCCGCTCGAGCGCCGGCTTGATCCGCTCCATGTCGAGATCCTGCAGCGTCACCCCCATGCCGCGGAGCGCGCACCACGCTGCGATATCGCCGCCCATCACGCCGGCGCCGACCACGTGGACGCGGCGGAACACCGGCTTATCCTTGCCGCGCACGCCCTGCTTCTTGAGCCCCTCGGAGAGGAAGAACACCCGGCGGAGATTCGTCGAGGTCGCCGATTCCATCAGCGGGATGAAGCGCTCGGCCTCGCCCTCGGTCATGGCGCGCCAGTTATTGCCGTGTTCCTCGAACAGGTCGATCAGCGCGTAGGGCGCCGGGAAATGCGCCGGGTTGGCCTTCTTCCTGGCCTCCTCGCGCATCTTGTTGGCGATGTAGCCGCGCACCGGGCCGAAAGCGGCGGCGCGCTTGGCGAAGGGCGCCTCGCTGCTCTTCTTGTTCTGCAGCACGGCCTTGCGGGCTTCCCAGCGCAGCGTGTCGCGGTGGCGCACCAGCTTGTCGACCAGCCCCATGCGGCGGGCCTGGCCGGCGCGCAGGAGCTTGCCGGTCAGCATGATCTGCATCGCATCGACCGGGCCGGCCTGCCGGATCGAGCGGCCGGAACCGCCGAAACCCGGGAAGATGCCGAGATTGACCTCGGGGAAGCCGATGCGCGTCTTGTCGTCGTTGACGGCGATCCGATACTGGCAGCTGAGTGCCAGCTCGAGCCCGCCGCCGAGGCAGAAGCCATGAATGCCGGCAACCAACGGCACTTTCAGCGCCTCGATCCGGTTGAACAGCGCATGCGCCCGATCGAGCGCCGCCCTGAGCACGCCGGGGTCCGTCATGTCGTCGAACTCGGTGACGTCGGCCCCGGCGATGAAGCCGGAGTCCTTGCCCGACAGCAGCACCACGCCCTTGAGTTCGCCGCTATTCGCCAGTTCCTCGAGCGCGCTGACGATGCCCATCAGCTCCGACAGGGTTTCGCGGCTCAGCGTATTCACCGGCGCATCGGGGACATCGATGGTGAGCCAGCCAATCCCCTCGAAATCGAGATCGAAGTTCCAGGCACGGCTGCTGGGCATTTGCGGATGGGCCACTTCCGGCTCCTCGTTCTCTAGAGCGCTTTCGAACCGGAAAAGTCTGCGACTTTCCCGAAACGCTCGGGGTCTCTACTCGGCGGCGGCGTCGATAGGCGCCGGCTCGCGGCGCAACTGCTTGGAACCCAGCTCATCGAAATCGAAGTCGTCGACCTTGATCACCCGGTCGGTGGCCTGGTCGGCCAGCCGGAGCGTTGCCGCTTCGGCCTCGGTCAACACGCCCGCTTCCACAGCATCGCTGATCGCATCGCGATCGAGCCGGCGCTCAACGACGCCCTTCTTGATGGCACGCACGAACTTGGTCTCGATCTCGGCGGCGCCGGTGACCTTGAGCAGCGCGTCTTCGAGCACGCCAGTCGGATCCTTGGGGTCCATCGAGACATACGTTCCCTTGGTCAGCCGGTCGCGGAAGGCGCCGGGAGCCATCACCGAGCGCGCCAGCCGGTAGGTCTCGCGATCCGAAGCGGGCTTGGCGTGGCGGCCAAGGGGGAACACCAGAACCCGCATCAAGTTCCGCAGCACAAAGTTCGGGAAGTTAGCGAACACCGCGGCAAAGCTCTGCTCCAGCGAATAGCAGAGGTCACGGGCAACCGCTTCCACCACCGGGCGGTCTTCGGCGAGCCGCCCGTCATCCTCGTAGCGCCGCAGCACCGAGGAGAGGAGGTACAGGTCGGAGAGGATGTCGGCCATGCGGCCCGAGAGCCGCTGCTTGCGCTTCAGGTCGCCGCCGAGAAAAGCCACGGTCCAGTCACCGCACAGCGCAAAGCTCTGGCTGTAGCGGCTGAGCTGTTTGTACCAGCGCGCCATCTCGTGATCGACCGGGGTCGAGGCGAAGGCACCGAAGCTGACCGCATGGAGGAAGCTGCCCACCATGTTGCGCAGCATGAAGCTGACATGGCCGGCAAAGGCGGCATCGAAGGCGGCGATGCCGGCCTTCCGGTCCTTGTTCTGCGCCGCCGAGATCTCGGCATAGAGGTACGGGTGCGCCCTGAGCGCTCCCTGGGCGAAGGTGATCAGCGTGCGGGTCAGGATATTGGCGCCTTCGACGGTGATCGCCACCGGCGTCGTCATGTAGCCGGAGAACAGGTAGTTGGTCGGGCCATCCTGCACGGCACGACCACCATGGATGTCCATGGCGTCGTTGAAGGCGAGCCGCATTGCTTCGGTGGTGCGGTACTTGAGCAGCGCCGACAGCACCGAGGGGCGCTGCCCCTCGTCGACCATCGAGGCGGTGAGGCCGCGCGACGCCTCGTAGGTATAGGCGAAGCGCACCATGCGGCTCAGCGGCTCGGCGACGCCCTCCATCAGGCCCACCGGGATGCCGAACTGCCGGCGGATGCGGGCATAGGCCGAAGTGACGCGCAGTGCGTGCTTGATCGAGACGGTGCCGATGGCCGGCAGCGAGATGGCGCGGCCGGTAGCGAGGCACTCCATCAGCATGCGCCAGCCCTGCCCGGCATATTCGGTGCCGCCGATCAGGAAATCCATCGGGATGAAGACGTTGCGGCCCTGGGTCGGGCCATTCATGAAGGCCGAGCGGGCCGGGTAGTGGCGGCGGCCGATCTTGACGCCCTTGTGCTTGGCCGGAACCAGCGCCAGCGTAATGCCGATATTGTCGACCTCGCCGATGAGGTGATCCGGATCGTGCAGGTGAAAGGCGAGGCCGAGCAGCGTCGCGACCGGCGCCAGCGTGATGTAGCGCTTATCCCAGCTGAGCTTCACCCCCAGCGTCTTTTTCCCGTCATACATGTCGTAGCAGACGACGCCGACATCGCGCATGCCTGCCGCGTCAGAGCCCGCATGCGGGCCGGTTAGCGCAAAGCACGGCACTTCCTGCCCCCTGGCAAGGCGGCTCAGATACTTCTTCTTCTGTTCCTCGGTGCCGTATTTCTCCAGCAGCTCGCCTGGTCCCAGCGAGTTGGGCACCATCACGGTGATCCCGGCAGCAATCGAGCGTGAGGCGATCTTACTGACCACCTGGCTCTGCGCCTGCGCCGAAAAGCCGAGCCCGCCATGCTCGCGGCCGATCAGCATGCCAAGAAAGCCCTGCTCCTTGAGGTAGGTCCAGACCGCCGGGGGCATGTCGGCGCGGTTGTTGCGCGTGTCCCAGTCGTCGATCATGGCGCAGACTTTTTCGCACGGCCCATCGAGGAAGGCCTGCTCTTCGGTCGAGAGGGTGGGCTTCCGCACCCCAAGCAGCTTGCTCCAGTCCGGCCGGCCCGAGAACAGCTCGGCATCCCAGCCGACGGTGCCGGCATCGAGCGCTTCCTGCTCGGTGCGGCTGACGCGCGGCAGGATCGATTTGACGAGGCCGTAGGCTGGGCCGGAAAGCACCGCCTTGCGGACGGGCACGAGGGAAAGCAGACCGAGGATGACGGCCGGCAGCAGAGCAAACACCCAGCCCGGCACGTCCGTCATCAGCCAGAGACCGTTATCTGTCGAGATGCGGGTGAGCGCGCCGCCGACCAGCGCCACCACTGCCCATTGCCAGAGCGGCGCACGGCGCATCGCCAGCACCGCGAAGGCGATAATCGACAGGATCAGCAACGCCCAGACCATGCACGTTCTCCTCGAGAAAGGCCGTAGCGCATCGTCGAAAAGCGAGATGAGCCCCCGCTCAACAACGCACCCGGTCCGATTCTTGTTGCCGATTGTACTGCCCGGGCAGGCGCCATCACCATAAAATAGCAACGGTTGACGTATACGTCAACCAATGGACCTTAACTGTATCGAGCAACGGCCTCGCGCTTCCCTGCCTGGTTCAACCCAAACGCTCGCCGAGCTACGTCCTCCGTTTGACGCTAACGTCAATTGATGGGATATTTCTCAACAACGGGCGCCAAAAGCCTGAGGAGGAAGCAGATGGCCAACACCGCGGCGGGCGCCACGCGCCCGTGGACCGAGCACTATCCCCCGGGCATTTCCTGGGATGTGCCGATCGACACCACCCCGGTGCACGAGACGATACTCGCCACCTGTGCGCGCACGCCCGATGCCGATGCGCTGGATTTCCTCGGCAAGAAAACCCGCTTCGGCGAACTGGCCCGGCTGATCAACGCCTTTGCCGGGGCGCTGCAGAGCGAACTGGGGGTCAAGAAGGGCACCCGTGTCGCGCTGCTGCTGCCTAACACCCCGTTCTACGTCATCGCCTATTACGCCGTGCTGCGGATCGGCGGCATCGTGGTCAACTGCAACCCGCTCTATACGGTCAAGGAACTGAGCCACATCGTCGGCAATTCCGGCGCCGAACTGATGGTGACGCTCGACCTGAAGCTGCTGTTCGACAAGGCCGAGGAACTGGTCGACGCCGGCCACGTCAAAAAGCTCATCGTCTGCCATTTCCCCGATGCTCTGCCCGGTCTCAAGAAGCTGCTCTACAGCCTCGCCAAGGCCAAGGACATGAGCAAGCCGGACAAGAGCCGGATCGCCGCCAAGGTGGTGCATTTCGATAAGCTGATCGACCGCAAGCTGAGCCCGACGCCGGTGGCGGTCGATGCCGCAAAGGACGTGGCGGTACAACAATATACCGGTGGCACCACCGGACTGCCCAAGGGCGCCATGCTGAGCCATGCCAACATTGCGGCCAATCTCAGCCAGATCGACCATTGGGCACTGGGATTGTTCAGGGCGCCATCGCGCACCGTCGCGGTGCTGCCGTTCTTCCACATCTTCTCGATGACGGCCTGCCTCAACACGCCGCTGGCGGCGGGTGGCCAGGTGGTGATGCTGCCGCGCTTCGAGCTGAAAGCCTTTCTCGACCTGATGAGTCGCACCGGCGCCAACATTCTGGTGGCCGTACCGACGCTGGTGCAGGCGCTCTCCAAAGCCGGCGACAAGGCCAAGCCGCACCTGGTTTCGGTCGAGGTGACGGTTTCGGGCGGCGCGCCGCTGTCGGACGAAGTGCGCCACAACTGGAGCAAGGTCTCGAATGCCCTGCTGGCAGAAGGCTACGGGCTGACCGAGGCGTCACCGGTGGTGTGCTGCGCGGCGCTGCGCGTCCCCAGCAAACCGCTGTCGATCGGCCAGCCACTGCCCGGCACCGACATCCGCTTCGTCAACATCGACACCGGCGAAACAGTACCGCTGGGCGAGCGCGGCGAGCTGCAGGTCAAGGGGCCGCAGGTGATGCTGGGCTATTACAACAACCCCGAGGCCAGCAAAGATGCCTTCATGGACGGGTGGCTGCGCACCGGCGACGTCGGTTACGTCGACAGCGATGGCTATGTCTTCCTCGTCGACCGGATCAAAGACCTGATCATCTGCTCCGGCTTCAACGTCTATCCGCGCACCATCGAGGAAGCCATGCTGCACCATCCGGCGGTGGACGAGGTCAACGTCATCGGTGTGCCCGACGAATATCGCGGCGAAGCGCCAGTGGCCTTCGTCAAGCTGAAGCGGGACCAGCAGGTCAGCGAAGCCGAACTCAAGAAATTCCTTGCCGAAACGCTCAACAAGATCGAGATGCCCAAGGAAATCATCTTCAAGGAGCAACTGCCCAAGACGCTGATCGGCAAGCTGAGCAAGAAGGAGCTGCGCGAGGAATACGCCCAGCGCAAGAACAAGCATGAACCGGCCTGAATCCGAAAATCGCGACCTGTTCGCCATCGCCGACCTCAGCCACGAGTTCGGCATCTCGACCCGCGCCATCCGCTTCTACGAGGCCAAGGGCCTGCTCAACCCCGAGCGCGTCGGCGGCACTCGGGTGTTTCGCCGCCGCGATCGCGCCCGGCTGATCCTGATCCTGCGCGGCAAGCGGCTGGGCTTCTCGCTGCGCGATATCTCCGACTATCTGAGCCTCTACGACGCCCAGTCGCAGACCGCCCAGACCAAGCTCCTGGTCGCCAAGGTGGACGAGCGGCTGAGCCTGCTCGAGCGGCAGAAGGCCGACCTCGAGACAACGATCGGCGAGCTCCGGGAGATCAAGAAGCTCGCAGGGGAGCGGGTCGGGGCTTAGGTTGAATTTCTGTACGTGATTACGTATAGTATTGATATGCGCGCCACCAATGCCACCGATTTTCGCAAGAACCTCGCCAACGAACTCGATCGCGTCGAGAACGATCGTGAACCGCTGATCGTCACACGCTCGGGCGGCAAGCCCGCTGTGATCGTCATGTCGCTTGAGGAGTTCGGCTCCTGGGAAGCGACACAGCACTTGCTCAAGAGTCCTGAGAATGCTCGCCGTCTGCGCGAGGCGATTGCCCGTTTCGATGCTGGAGAAGGGACGCCTCGGAAGCTTATCGAGTGAGGATCATCTTCGACCAGGACGCGTGGGCAGATTACCAGTACTGGGCGCAGAATGATCGAGCCATGCTCAAACGCCTCAATCGACTGATCGAGGATTGCATCCGTTCCCCGTTTAGCGGGATCGGTAAGCCCGAGGCATTGCGAGAGGACTTTTCGGGGTGGTGGTCACGCCGGATCGATGAGGAGCACCGCCTCGTCTATCGCGTCGATAGAGGCGATCTCCTTATCGCGCAGTGTCGCTTCCACTACCACAAGTAGCTACCGCTTCCGCGGCTTCACATTGGTCATCAGGTCCGGCTTCCTGGGCCGCTTCCAGCCTTTGGGCGGCTCGACCACCGGAACCTGCGTGCCGAGCCCCATTTCGCCCGGCGGCGGCTGGCGGACGACCGCGCCGCCTTTGAGCGCCGCGATCTCGTCGCGCAGGCGTGCCGCCTTCTCGAAATCCTCACGCGTGACCGCGGCGAGCATTTCGCCTTCGAGCGCGATGATCTTTCTTTCGATGGCGGCGAGCGACATGTCCGGCCTCAGCTAGCGGTCAAAAAGGCCTGCATTTCGTCGAGCGTTGCGGCCTCGCTGGCCGGCTTGTCCCACCTTATCCGGCTGATGCGGGGGAAGCGAAGCGCGATGCCGGATTTGTGCCGGCCCGATTGCTGGGCGCTGTCGAACGCCACCTCGAATACCAGCTCCTTCGACACCTCGCGCACCGGGCCGAAGCTGGCGACGGTGTTGTTGCGCACCCATTTGTCGAGCTGCTTCAGTTCCTCGTCGGTGAAGCCGAAATAGGCTTTGCCGATCGGCACGATCTCGTTCCCCTTCCAGACCCCGAATGTGTAGTCCGAGTAGAACGACGAGCGCTTGCCGTGGCCGCGCTGCGCGTACATCAGGATGGCGTCAACGACGTTCGGGTCGCGCTTCCATTTGTACCAAAAGCCCTTGGGGCGACCCGGCAGGTAGGGCGCGCTCCTCAGCTTCACCATCACCCCTTCGTGCCCCTGCTCGGCCGCGCCGCGGCGGCGGATCTCGGAGAGGTCCTCCCAGTCGCGATAGCTCAGCACCGGCGAGAGATCGAGCCGGGTCTGCGGGTTCTTTTCGAACCACCTCTCGAGATGTTGCCGCCGCTCGCTCCACGGCAGGGCGCGAATATCCTCGTTGCCGTCGAACAGCATGTCGTAGACGCGGATGAAACCCGGGTAGTCGGCGAGGTGCTTGGCCGTCGCCACCTTGCGATTGAGCCGCTGCTGCAGGTCGTTGAACGGCAACGGTTCGAACCCCGCCCCGACCAGCAGCTCGCCATCGAGCACCGCGTCGCCAAAGACGCTCTCGGTCACATCGGGGAAGGCGGCGGCGATATCGTCGCCGGTACGCGAGAACAGCGACACCCTGCCCTTCGACGCAATCAGCTGCACCCGGATGCCGTCCCATTTCCACTCGGCGACGAAGTCTGCCGGGTCGAGCTTTTCGAGATCCTTGCCCTCGTCGATCGGGTTACTGAGCATCAGCGGATGGAAGCGCGCGGTATGATCGATATCCGGCCGCTCGGCCTTACCGCTGAGCCAGTCGAACAGGTCGGTGTAGGGCACGCTGAGGCCGTTCCACACCTCCTCGATCTCCTGCAGGTCCTTGCCGCTCATCGCAGCCAAGGCGGTCTTCGCCAACCGCGCGTTGACGCCGATACGCAGCGCGCCGGTGGCGAACTTCACCAGCGCCCAGCGCTCGTTGATGCTCGCCCGCGTCAGCAGCGAACCGATGAGGCGCGGCAGCTCGGATTTGCTGGTCATGTTGAACAGTTCGACCAGGTCCGCGAGCGAGGGCAGCGGCTCGGTGCCGCCATGATGCGGCCAGATCAGCGCGATGGTTTCGCCGAGGTCGCCGACATAGTCGTAGCTGAGCCCGAACAGATGCGGGTCGACCTCGGCAAGGACGACATCGCGCAGGATCGCCGGCTTGACGTTCTTGAAGGTCAAGGCGCCGGTGAGGATGGCGAGCGCGAAACCGCGGTCCGGGTCCGGCGTCTCGGCAAAATACTGCGTCAGCGCCTCGAGCTTGCGGTTGCGCGACGGGGTGAGCGCCAAGAGCTCCATCAACTGGGCAAAGCGCCTCACTCCTCGAGCTCCCCCTGCGCGTCCGGCTCGCCCTCTTCCCCCTCTTCGAACGCCTGGATGTTGAGCGGCTCCGCCTCGAGCCCCTGCTGGCGGCAGTGGTAGACCAGCGCATCCTCGCGCCCATGCGTCACCCAGACCTTGCCGGCTTTGGTTTCGGCGATGGTCTGGCGCAGCTCGTTCCAGTCGGCATGGTCGGAGATCACCAGCGGCAGCTCGACCCCGGATTGCCGGGCCCGCTGCTTGACGCTCATCCAGCCCGAGGCGACGGCCAGCACCGGGTCGGGCAGCCGGCGGCTCCAGCGATCCTTGATGGCCGAGGGCGGCGCGATGACGATCTGCCCGGCGAGCTCGGTCTTGCTGGTGCCGAGCGTCGGCTTGAGCACGCCGAGCGGGATGCCGCGGGCGATGTAGAGTTCACACAGCCGGATCATCGCCCCGTGCAGGTAGATCGGCGCGTCATAGCCGGCGTCGCGCAGCAGCGCGATCACCCGCTGGGCCTTGCCCAGCGCGTAGCAGCCGATGACATGCGCCCGATCCGGAAAGGCAGCGGCAGAGCGCAGCAGCCGGCCGATCTCGTCAAGCGGATCGGGGTGCTGGAACACCGGCAGGCCGAACGTCGCTTCGGTCACCAGGAGGTCGCACTCGGTGAGCTCGAACGGCTGCGCCGTCCGATCCGGCAGCCGCTTATAGTCGCCGGTGACGACGATGCGCTGACCCCGATGCTCCAGCAGCACCTGCGCCGAGCCGAGGATGTGACCGGCCGGCTTCAGCGTGATGGTGACGTCGTCGACCTGTAACGGCGTGTCGAACTCGAGCGGCTGGAACTGGCCGGCCGAATCCTCGCCGTACCGAGCCTTCATGATGGCGATGGTGTCGGGGGTGGCAAGCACTGCACCGTGGCCCGAGCGGGCATGATCGGCATGGCCATGGGTGATGATCGCCAGGGCTCGCGGCACCGGTGGATCGATATAGGCGTCGATGGGGCGGACGTAGAGGTCGCGATCGAGGAACGGAGCGGGCATGCGCAGAGTAACGGACAATTCGCCCGCCGGTTCAAGACGTGGGTGGATGAGCAGGCACTCCCCACCCCACCGGATGTCATCCCAGCGAAAGCTCATATGCGCTAAGTTAGCGATTTCGGTTGGCCTAATGGACGCCACCTTAGCTGCCAATGGGTGACGCCGGGTATGCGACCCGAGGCTCTGCAGGTCCCCCAAACTCGGTGTCATCCCCGCGAAAGCGGGGAACTCCGTTTGCGATCGTGCCGCAGGCCAAGAAAACAGAGGTTCCCGCTTTCGCGGGAATGACCCGGTGGGTGGGGCACCACCCTAACTTAGCGCACATGAGCGAAAGCTGGGATGACAACCGGAGTGGGGGAGATGGCACTGCACACGAACCGGCAACGAGCAACAATCGTCTACGGTTTAGGCAGCCTGCCTTAGAAGCGTTCTCAACAGGCCTTCCCAGGCGTGCGATTCAGTGCAAAGGTGGTGCTCTAGAGGGGAATACATCGCCATGATGCTGGATTGCGACAATGCCGCAAAAGCCCCTCGTATTGGATGCCCCGGTCCCGGAACGGCGCGCGCTTACCACTGAAGCGCTGCAATCGGAGATCCTTGAAAAACTCACCTATTCGGTCGGTAAGGACCCGATCGTCGCGCGGCCACACGACTGGCTGAAGGCGACGATCCTGACGGTCCGCGACCGGATCATCGACCAGTGGATGGAGTCGAGCCGAGAGACCTGGCGGACCTCCAACAAGCGGGTCTACTACCTCAGCCTCGAGTTCCTCATCGGCCGCCTGATGCGCGACGCGATGAGCAATATCGGGGTAATGGAGCCGGTGCGCGCCGCGCTGAAGAACTTCAACGTCGATCTCGGCGACCTGATCAACCTCGAGCCGGATGCGGCGCTGGGCAATGGCGGCCTCGGCCGCCTCGCCGCCTGCTTCATGGAGTCGATGGCGACGGTCAACATCCCGGCCTATGGCTATGGCATCCGCTATGTACACGGGCTGTTCCGGCAGGAAATGAGCGAGGGCTGGCAGGTCGAACTGCCCGAGGACTGGCTGGCGCACGGCAACCCCTGGGAGTTCGAGCGGCGCGAGTCGAGCTACGAGATCGGTTTTGGCGGGCATGTCGAGCCGGTGCAGGAGCCGGATGGTACGACCCGGCTCGAATGGCGGCCGGCCGAGCACCTGCTCGCGGTGGCGTTCGACACGCCGATCGTCGGCTGGCGCGGCAAGCGGGTGAATACGCTGAGGCTCTGGTCGGCGCAGCCGATCGATCCGATCCTGCTCGACAAGTTCAATGCCGGCGATCACATCGGCGCGCTCGAGGAAAGCTCGCGTGCGGCGGCAGTGACGCGGGTGCTCTACCCGGCGGACTCGACGCCCTCAGGGCAGGAGCTGCGGCTGAGGCAGGAGTTCTTCTTCTCCTCGGCCTCGCTGCAGGACATCGTCCGCCGCCACATGCAGGCCTACGGCGATCTCGGCTCGCTCTCGGATAAGGTGGCGATCCAGCTCAACGACACGCACCCGGCGATCTCGATCGCCGAGCTGATGCGCATCCTGATCGATATCCACGGCATGGCCTGGGCGCCGGCTTGGAAGCTGACCAAGGCGACGTTCGGCTACACCAACCATACGCTCTTGCCCGAAGCACTGGAGACCTGGCCGGTTGGCCTGCTCGAGCGGATGCTGCCGCGCCAGATGCAGATCATCTACGCCATCAATGCCGAAGTGCTCGGCGAAGCGCGCAAGATGGGCGGCTTCACCGACAGCCAGATCGCCAACCTGTCGCTGATCGACGAGCATGGCAGCCGCCGCGTCCGCATGGGGCAGCTGGCCTTTGTCGGCTCGCACTCGATCAATGGCGTGTCGGCGCTGCATTCGGAGCTGCTGAAGAAGACGCTGTTCTCCGATCTCGACCGGCTCTATCCGGAGCGGATCAACAACAAGACCAACGGGGTGACGCCGCGGCGTTGGCTGTTGCAGTGCAACCCGGGCCTGACGCGGCTGATCAGCGAGCGGATCGGGCCGGACTTCCAGGACGACTTCTCGCTGCTCGCGCAGCTCGACAAGCATGCGGACGATCCGACTTTCCAGGATCAGTTCAAGGCAGTGAAGCGCGCCAACAAGGTAGCCCTGGCGCAGGTGATCAAGGACCGGCTGGGGATCGTGGTGTCGCCCGATGCCATGTTCGACGTGCAGGTCAAGCGCATCCACGAATATAAGCGGCAGCTGCTCAACGTCATCGAGGCGGTAGCGCAATACTCGATGATCCGTTCGCACCCGGAGAAGGACTGGGTGCCGCGGGTAAAGGTGTTCGCCGGCAAAGCGGCGCCGGGCTACTGGAACGCCAAGCTGATCATCAAGCTGATCAACGACGTCGCCAAGGTGGTGAACAACGATCCGGCGGTGCGTGGGCTGCTAAAGGTAGTGTTCCTGCCCAACTACAATGTCAGCCTCGCCGAGCAGATCATCCCGGCGGCCGATCTCAGTGAGCAGATCTCGACGGCCGGCATGGAAGCGTCGGGCACCGGCAACATGAAGTTCATGGCCAACGGCGCCATCACCATCGGCACGCTCGACGGCGCCAATGTCGAGATGCTGGAGCAGGTCGGGCCGGACAACATGGTGATCTTCGGGCTCACCGCCGACAAGGTGGCCGAGAAGCGGAACCGCAGCGAAGTGCCGCGCAGCGCCATCGACGCCTCGCCGGCCCTGCGCCAGGCGCTGGAGGCGATTTCGTCGGGAGTGTTCTCGCCCGACGACCCGAACCGTTACCGCGACCTGATCGGCGGGCTCTACGACCACGACTGGTTCATGGTGGCGCGCGATTTCGACGCCTACGCGGCGGCGCAGCGGGATATCGATGAGCTCTGGAACAAGCCTCGCAAATGGTATTCGATGGCTATCCGGAACACTGCTCATGTCAGCTGGTTTTCCTCGGATCGTACGATTTCGCAGTACGCCAAGGAAATCTGGGGTGTCCCGGTTGTCGGGGGGTAGTGGGGTTTGACCAAGTCCAAGTGGCAGGCAGCTGACAGCGACGTCCGTTCGATCGTCGCCGGCCGTCATTCCGATCCATTCGGTATTCTCGGCCTGCATGAGGTCGATGGTGCCTGGGTGGCGCGCACCTTCATCCCGCACGCGGAATCGGTGTCCGCCCGCACCATGGACAACCGTATCCTCGGGGAGCTGGAGCCACGCGGCGACGGCTTCTTCGAGGGCATAGTCAAGCTTACGAAACTGCAGCCGGTGAACTACCACGCCCGCAATGACGGCGGTGAGTGGAACGTCCTTGACCCCTACAGCTTCGGGCCGGTGCTCGGGCCGATGGACGATTACTATATCGGCGAAGGCTCGCACCTGAGGCTGTTCGACAAGCTCGGCGCCCATGCGATGGAGTTCGAGGGCGTCAACGGCACGCATTTTGCGGTGTGGGCGCCCAACGCCAAACGCGTCAGCGTGGTCGGGCCGTTCAACGACTGGGATGGCCGACGGCACCCGATGCGGGTGCGGATCAATACCGGCGTCTGGGAAGTGTTCGTGCCCAATGTCGGGCCGGGCGAGGTCTACAAGTTCGAGATCGTCGGGCCGGACGGCAAGCTCAGGCCGCTGAAGGCCGACCCATTTGCGCGGCAATCGGAACTGCGGCCGAAAACCGCCTCGATGATTGCCGACCCCAAGCCGTTCGAATGGACTGACGCCAAGTACATGAAAGAGCGCGCCAAGCTCGACTGGCGGCGCAGGCCCGTGTCGATCTACGAGGTGCACCTCGGCTCCTGGCGGCGGCGCGCCGACGGCTCGTTCATGAGCTATGAGCAACTGGCCGAGCAGTTGATCCCCTATGCCGCCGATAGCGGCTTCACCCATATCGAACTGATGCCGATCACCGAGCATCCGTTCGATCCGAGCTGGGGCTACCAGCCGACCGGGCTCTATGCGCCGACGGCGCGCTTCGGCGACCCCAAGGGCTTTGCGCATTTCGTCGACAAGGCGCATGCCACGGGGCTCGGAGTGATCCTCGACTGGGTGCCGGCACACTTCCCCACCGACGAACATGGGCTCGCCCGTTTCGACGGCACGGCGCTCTACGAGCACTCGGATCCGCGGCAGGGGTACCATCCGGACTGGAACACCGCGATCTACAATTTCGGGCGCAAGGAAGTGGTGAGCTTCCTCGTCAACAACGCGCTCTACTGGCTCGAGGCGTTCCACCTCGACGGTTTGCGCGTCGATGCCGTGGCTTCGATGCTCTACCTCGATTACTCGCGCCAGGCCGGGCAGTGGATCCCCAACCAGTTCGGCGGCAACCACAATCTCGAGGCGGTCGAGTTCCTGAAGCGCGTCAACCAGGAGGCCTACCGGCTGCACCCTGGGGTGATGATGATCGCCGAGGAATCGACCTCGTGGAGCGGCGTCAGCGCCCCGGTCGACAAGGGCGGGCTGGGCTTCGGCTTCAAGTGGAACATGGGGTTCATGAACGACACCCTGCGCTACATGAGCCGCAACCCGGTGCACCGGAAGTACCACCACAACGACATGACCTTCGCGGCGCTCTATGGGTACGCCGAGAACTTCATCCTGCCGCTGAGCCATGACGAGGTGGTGCATGGCAAGGGCTCGCTGCTCAGTAAGATGGGCGGCGATGACTGGGGCCAGTTTGCGGGCCTGCGTGCTTATTACGGCTTCATGTGGGGCTGGCCGGGCAAGAAGCTGTTGTTCATGGGCCAGGAATACGCGCAGCGCGAGGAATGGAACGAGGCCAAGGGGCTCGACTGGTGGCTGCTCGAAGCACCCGCACATGAGGGCATCCGCCGGCTGATCACCGACCTCAACGCGCTCTATCGCGAGCTGCCGTCACTCTATGCCCGCGACAACGAGCCGGAGGGCTTTGAGTGGCTGATCGGCAATGACCAGAACAACTCGGTGTTCGCCTGGACCCGCAAGGCGCCGGGCGAGCATCCGGTGGTGGTGATCTCGAATATGACGCCGACGCCGCGCGAGAACTACCGGGTGCCGATGCCGCTGGCCGGACGCTGGGTGGAACGACTGAACACCGACGCCGGTTTTTACGGCGGAACCAATAAGGGGAACCAGGGCCGGGTGCTGGCCAAGGCGAGCGAAGTGGAAGGGCTCGGACCGTACGCCGACCTGTACCTGCCGCCGATGTCGACGCTTTACCTGAAGTATGACCCCGCCTAGGCGGGGCTGACTGAATACGATCCCGCATAAACGGGGCGTAGGAGTGCTTTGTGTGTGTCGCGTGATCGGAACAGCTGATCACGCCCCAAGGGGAGGGAAGCATGGCAGACTACCGGACACCATCGCCGCTGGCGCGTGAGGCGATGGCATATGTGCTGGCGGGGGGACGAGGGACCCGCCTGTTCGAATTGACCGACCGGCGCGCCAAGCCGGCAGTGTATTTTGGCGGCAAGTCCCGCATCATTGATTTCGCGCTCAGTAACGCACTGAACTCCGGCATCCGACGCATTTCGGTGGCGACGCAGTACCAGGCGCATTCGCTGATCCGCCATCTGCAGCGCGGCTGGAACTTCCTCCGCACCGAACGAAACGAGAGTTTCGACGTGCTGCCGGCATCGCAGCGCGTCTCCGAGACGCAATGGTACGAAGGCACTGCCGATGCCGTGTACCAGAACATGGACATCATCGAGGATTACGGCCCGCGCTACATCGTGCTGTTGGCCGGCGACCACATCTACAAGATGGACTACGAAATCATGCTGCGGCAGCATGTGGACACCGGGGCCGACGTCACCATCGGCTGCCTCGAGGTGCCGCGCATGGAAGCCACCGGCTTCGGCGTGATGCATGTCGACGGGCGCGATCGCATCGTCGATTTCGTCGAAAAGCCCAAGGATCCGCCGGGTATTCCAGACAAGCCGGACTATGCGCTGGCCTCGATGGGCATCTACGTGTTCGAGACGCGCTTCCTGATGGAGCAGTTGCGCCGCGACGCCGCCACCGAGGGCTCATCGCGCGACTTCGGCAAGGACATCATCCCCTATATCGTCAAGAACGGCTCGGCCTGGGCGCATCGCTTCCCGCGCTCCTGCGTCCGCTCGGCCAACGAGGATGTGGCCTATTGGCGCGATGTCGGCACGGTCGATGCCTACTGGAAGGCCAATATCGACCTCTGCGACGTGACCCCGCAGCTTGATCTCTACGATCGCGACTGGCCGATCTGGACCTTTGCCGAGATCACCCCGCCGGCCAAGTTTGTCCACGATTTCGACGGCCGGCGCGGCTCGGCGGTGAACTCGCTGGTGTCGGGCGATTGCATCATTTCGGGCGGCGCGCTCGACCGCACGCTGCTCTCGACCGGCAGCCGGGTGCACTCCTATTCCGAACTGCACGAGGCGGTGGTGCTGCCCTACTGCACCATCGGACGCGGTGCACGGCTGAAGAAGGTGGTGGTGGATCGTGGCGTGCATGTGCCCGAGGGCCTCGTCGTCGGCGAGGATCCGGTGTTCGACGCGCAGTGGTTCCGTCGCACAGCCGAGGGGGTGACGCTGGTCACCCAGCCGATGATCGATAAGTACCTGGCGAGCAAATAACTGGCGGAGCAGATGATCGAAGTCCTGTCCGTCGCCTCGGAGGCCTACCCGTTGATCAAGACGGGGGGCCTGGCGGATGTCGTTGGCGCGCTGCCGGCGGCATTGGCGCCGCATGGCGTCTCCATGCGGGTGCTGCTGCCGGGCTATCCCAAGGTAATGGCCGGGCTGGCGGATGGGCGCCAGGTGCTCTGGCTGGAGGATTTCTTCGGCGGTACGGCTCGACTGGTGGCCGGGCGGGCGAATGGACTCGATGTGATCGCTATCGACGCGCCGCATCTCTACGATCGGCCGGGCAACCCCTATGTCGGCGCTGACGGTAAGGATTGGTCGGATAACTGGCAGCGCTTCGCGGCGCTGAGCTTTACTGCCTACGAGCTGTCGCGCGGCGCCATCGAGGGTTACAAGCCGGATATCCTCCACTGCCACGACTGGCAGTCGGGGCTGGCGCCGGCCTATGTGGCGTTCAACGCGCCGAGCCGGGTGAAAACGGTGATGACCGTCCACAACATCGCCTTCCAGGGGGTGTTCGGCTGGGAGGTGTTCAACGGGCTGAGGCTCGACTACCAGGCCGCCAATAGCGGGGCGATCGAGTACTTTGGCAATATCGGCTACCTCAAGGCCGGGCTGCAGGTGGCCGATGCCGTGACCACTGTGAGCCCGACCTATGCGCATGAGATGCGGACCGCCGCCTATGGTATGGGCCTCGAAGGGCTGCTGCAGAGCCGGGCGGATACCGTCACCGGGATCCTCAACGGCATCGACGCCAGTGAATGGAACCCGGGGACCGACACGGCGCTGGCGCAGGTCTACAACCCGAGCAACATTTTCGAGCGGGCCACCAACAAGCGGGCGCTGGAGGAGCGGTTCGGGCTGGAACAGGGCGACGGGCCGATCTTCTCGGTGGTCAGCCGGCTGACCTGGCAGAAGGGCCTCGACATGCTGCCGGGCGAGGTTGACAGCCTCGTGGCGCATGGTGGGAGGCTGATCGTCCTCGGCTCGGGCGATGCGGCAATCGAGAACGGCTTGGCCGGCGCGGCGCTACGGCACCCCGGCAAGGTCGGGGTGGTGATCGGCTATGACGAAAAGCTCAGCCACCTGATCCAGGGTGGCGCCGACGCGATCCTCATTCCGTCGCGGTTTGAACCCTGCGGGCTGACGCAGCTCTATGGTCTGCGCTATGGCTGCATTCCGGTGGTGAGCCGGGTAGGCGGGCTCGCCGATACGGTAATCGATGCCAACGAGGCAGCGGTTGAGGCCGGGGTGGCGACCGGGGTAGTATTCTCGCCGGCCACCGAGGAGGCGTTTGGCGAAGCCATCCGCCGGACCATCGCGCTCTACGCGCGCCCGAAGGTGTGGCACAAAATGCAGCGCCGGGGGATGAAGTCGGACGTCTCCTGGGAACTCAGCGCCGAAAAATACGCCGACCTCTACGCGTCACTCCTGGGGCACAAACTCGATGACGATTCTGACGATTGAGACGAAACCGTTCGCGGACCAGAAGCCCGGCACCTCCGGGCTCCGCAAGCGCGTGACCGTCTTCAGCCAGCCCAACTATGTCGAGAACTTCGTACAGTCGATCTTCGATTGCCTCGAAGGGATCAAGGGCAAGACGCTGGTGCTGGGCGGCGACGGCCGCTTCTACAACGACGTCGCTATCCAGAAGATCATCAAGATCGCCTCGGCCAACGGCTTCGGCGCGGTGCTGGTGGGGCAGGGCGGAATCCTGTCGACCCCGGCTGCCAGCCACGTCATCCGCCACCACAAGGCGTTCGGCGGGCTGATCCTGTCGGCCAGCCACAATCCGGGCGGGCCGGACGGCGATTTCGGCATCAAGTACAACGTCTCGAATGGTGGGCCGGCGCCGGAAAAGATCACCGACGCGGTGTTTGCGCGCTCGAAGGAGATCGACCGCTACCTGATCGTCGACGCGCCGGACGTCGACCTGAGCCGTATCGGCACGCAGCACTCGGCTGGCATGGTGGTCGAGGTGATCGATCCGGTCGCCGACTATGCGGCGCTGATGGAGACGCTGTTCGATTTCGACAAGATCCGCGCCATGTTCGCCGCCGGCTTCACCATGCGGTTCGACGCCATGCATGCGGTCACCGGGCCTTATGCGCACAAGATCCTTGAGGGCATCCTCGGGGCGCCCCAGGGCACCGTGGTCAACGGCACGCCGTCGCCGGATTTCGGCGGCGGGCATCCCGACCCCAACCTCGTCTACGCCAAGGACCTCTACGACCTGATGATGAGCGAGAACGCGCCGGATTTCGGCGCGGCTTCGGATGGCGACGGCGACCGCAATCTGATCATCGGCCGCAACCGTTTCGTCACGCCGTCGGATTCGCTTGCCATTCTCGCCGCCAATGCCCCGCACGCGCCGGGCTATGCCGCCGGGATTGCCGGCATTGCCCGCTCGATGCCGACCAGCGCGGCGGCCGATCGTGTCGCTGAAAAGCTCGGCATCGAAATGCACGAGACGCCGACCGGCTGGAAGTTCTTCGGCAACCTGCTCGATGCCGGCCGCGTTACCATCTGCGGCGAGGAATCGGCCGGCACGGGCTCGAACCACGTGCGCGAGAAGGATGGGCTGTGGGCCGTGCTGCTCTGGCTCAACGTGCTGGCGGCTCGCCAGCAGAGCGTCGATATGATCGTCCAGGATCACTGGGCCACCTATGGCCGCAACTACTATACCCGGCACGACTACGAAGAGGTGGAGGCGGCGCCGGCCAACGCCCTGATGGACGACCTTCGCGCCAAGCTTCCGAGCCTCGTCGGACAGTCGCTCGAGGGACGTCCCGTGGCCTATGCCGACGACTTCACCTATCACGACCCGGTGGATGGCTCGACCAGCGGCAAGCAGGGGGTGCGGATCGGCTTCGTCGACGGCAGCCGGATCGTCGTCCGGCTCAGTGGAACCGGGACGGTCGGCGCCACGTTGCGCTTGTACCTTGAAAGGTATGAGCCCCCGCATGGACAGCACGATCTCGATACCCAGTCGGCACTTTCGCCGCTCATTTCCATCGCCGACAGCGTTGCTGGCATCAAGGCCCGCACCGGCCGCGACGCGCCCAGCGTTATCACTTGAAGGCCCGGTAACCGTGAAACCAGTGTTGGTGCCGGGCGCTGGCAGCCCGGAGAAGCTTGGCGCGACCCTCACCGCCGAGGGTGTGAACTTCGCCGTCTATTCGGAGACGGCGACGGTGATCTGGGTATCGCTCTACGACGAGCTCGACCAGGAAGCGGCGCGCATCGCGCTCGACGGGCATGAGGACCACGTCTGGTTCGGGCTGATCGGCAATATCGGGGCGGGGGCCAAATACGGGCTGCGCGCCGATGGCCGCTACGATCCCGACCAGGGCTATTTCTTCGACCCGCATAAACTGCTGGTCGACCCTTATGCGCGGCGGCTGGACCGCCCCTTCGTGCGCTCGCCACGGCTGCGGCTCAATCGCGAAGAGGCAGTGGATACGGCGCCGCTGATCCCCAAGGCGATCGTGCTGGCGGCCGACAACAAGAACGCCGTGCCGCGCCGCAAGACGCCGGGCCTGTTCTATGAACTCAACGTGCGCGGCTACACCATGCGCCACCCCTCGGTGCAGGGGCCGCTGCGCGGCACGCTGGCGGGCCTCACCACCAAGCGGGTAGTGGATCACCTGCGCTATCTCGGGGTCGACACGGTCGAGCTGATGCCGATCGCCGCCTTCATCGACGATGGCCACCTGCCGGCGATGGGGCTCACCAACGCCTGGGGCTACAACCCGGTCAGCTATTTCGCGGTCGATCCGCGGCTGGCGCCGCGTGGGCCCCAGGAATTGCGCAATATGACCGATGTCTACCGCAAGGCGGGCATCTCGGTGATCCTCGACGTGGTCTACAACCATACCGGCGAGGGCGACGCCAACGGGCCGATGCTGAGCCTGATGGGGCTCGACGCCAAGACCTACTACCGCTTCGTCGAAGTCGACGGCAAACAGCACCTGGTGAACGATGCCGGTACCGGCAATACGCTGCGCGCCGACCATCCGGCGACGCAGCGGCTGGTGATTGAGAGCCTCCGCTACTGGGTCGAGGAGATGGGCGTTTCCGGCTTCCGCTTCGACCTCGCCCCGATCCTCGGACGCGAGCCTGGGTTCAACCCGAACGCGAAGATGCTGCAAATGATCAAGTCCGATCCGGTGCTCGGCAAGTCCATCCTCGTGGCCGAGCCCTGGGATCCGGGTCCGGGCGGCTATCAGCTCGGCCAGTTCGGCAAGGAATTCCGCGAGTGGAACGATACCTATCGCGATGACGTGCGCTCGTTCTGGCGCGGCGACCAGGGCAAGATCGGGGCGCTCGCCGGCAAGGTCGCCGGCTCGGCCGAGATCTTCGATTTTGCCGGCCGCAAGCCCAGCGCCGGCGTCAACATGCTAGCGGTGCATGACGGCTTTACGCTCGCCGATCTCGTCTCCTATCTCGACAAGCACAACGAGGCGAATGGCGAGGGCAACCGCGATGGGCACAACAACAACCACTCGTGGAATTGCGGCGTCGAAGGGCCGACCGATGACGAGAAGATCAATGCCGCGCGTCGCCGCGACGTGCGGGCGCTGTTGGCGACGCTGCTCCTGAGCCGTGGTCTGCCGCTGATCCAGCAGGGCGACGAGTTCGGCCGTACCCAGCGCGGCAATAATAATGCCTATGCCCAGGACAACGAGATCACCTGGGTCGACTGGGAGAATGCCGACGGCACGCTGGTGGATTTCGTCTCGGCGCTCGCCGAGTTCCGGCGGATGCATCCGGCGCTGACGCATGACCATTTCCTCTCTGGGCAGACCAAGCATGGCGTGCGCGATGTGGCCTGGCTGCATCCGGATGGCCGTGAGATGAACGAGGGCGACTGGAACGATGCCGGCGCCTCGGTGCTCGGTATGCGGCTGCAGACTGCCGAAGAGGATTTGATCGTCTGGTTCAACCGCCGGATCGACCCGGTGCTGGCGCGGCTGCCCGAGGGTTATTGGACCGTCGGCCTCGTCTCCGACGACCAGGCCGTGCTGACGGTCGCCGACCGCGCCGCAACCCTGCCGCCGCGCTCGGTGGTGGTGCTGCTCAAGGGACAGATTCCGCCGTCGAAGCCCGAGGTCCCGGTGCCGCCGCAGGAGATCCCGGTACAGCCGGAAACCCCGCAGCCGCCGCCGCAGCCCGACAATGTGCCGGGCGTGCCGCCGGAGGAGCTACCGAACGACAAGCCACCCGAGGAAACGCCGAAAGAGTAGCGGTGGCGGTTTGGCCGCGGGCCGCCGATGTGACATTGATGGCTCGTTCCAGCATGTTGCACGAGGTTCCGCATGTCACCGCTGCTCGGGCTTATCCTCCTGGCACTGCTGGTGGGCGCCAGCTCCATCATCTCGATGTCGGAGATTGCGTTCGCCGCGGCGCGCGAGGTGCGGATTCGGGCGCTGGCCGAGGGCGGTGACGTCAGGGCCATCCGCTTCACCGCGCTGCGCGCCGATGCGGGCAACATCATCACGGCGTTCCAGATCGCCATCAACTCGATCTCGATCCTTGCCGGTGTGATCGGCGACGGGCTGGTCGGTCCAATGTTCGCCGATGCCTTGGCCGGCGCCGGGGCAGGGAGCTTTGCCGGACCGATCGGTTCGATCCTCGCCTTCTGCCTAACCACGACGCTGTTCATCCTGTTCGCCGACCTGATCCCCAAGCGCATCGGCATGCTGATCCCCGAGCAGGTGGCGCTGGCGCTGGTGTGGTTTCCGGAGGGCGCAGTGGCGGTATTGCGACCGCTGGTCTGGCTGTTCAGCGGCATCTCGAACTGGCTGATCGCCCGGCTGCATCTGGCACCGTCGGGGCCAGCCGACGAGGTGACCACCGAGGATTTCCGCATGATCCTCGCCGGCGGCGAGAAATCCGGCGCCTTGATGAAGAAGGAGCGCCGGCTGATCGAGAACGTGCTCGCGCTGGAATTGCGCAGCGTCACCTCGGTGATGACGGTGCGCGATGAGATCGTCTATCTCGACCTCAGCGACCCCCTGGAGGTGCAGCAGGAGAAAGTCCGCCGACGGCCGTTCTCGCACTACCCGATCTGCGATGGCGGCATTGATGAGGTGATCGGCTGCGTGCGTGCCGAGGACGTGCTGGCGACGGTGATGGACCGCGATGCGCCGGTGGATTTTGCCAAGGCACGGCGCGACGTGCTGTCGGTGCCGGACACGCTCAATGTCTGGGAGGTGCTGGCCGAATTCCAGGCCAAGGGCACCGGGTTCGCCGTGGTGGTCAGCGAGTATGCGCATGTGGTCGGCGTCGTCACCTTCAAGGACCTGATGAGCGCGCTGATGCAGGGCCTCGCCAATCCGTTCGAGGAAGAGGCGATCATGAGGCGCGATGACGGCAGCTGGCTGGTCGACGGCGTCGCCCCGGTGGTCGATGTGGTGCGCGCCCTCAACATGAAGAGCTTCCCGCATGACGGTGCCTACGAGACGATTGGCGGCTTCATTGTCCACAATCTCCGCCGCGCCGCCCGCAAGGGTGACAAGGTGGAAGCCGGTGGTTACCTGTTCGAGGTGGTCGACGCCGACAAGCTGCGCCTCAACCAGTTGCTGGTGACCAAGATCAGTTCGAAGTCGGCCGCTCGGGCGTCCTAGTTCAGGCGACGAAGCCCATTCGCTCATAGAGCCGTCGCGCTCCGGCATTGGCCGTCACCACCTTCAGCTGCACGACGTTGGCCCCGCGTTGCCGCAGCGCCGTCATTGCCGTCGTCAGCAGCGTCGCGCCAAGGCCTTGGCCTTGCCACGCCGCCGCGACCACCAGGTCCTTGACGAAGCTCGAGGTCCAGCAGAGGCAGAAGCCGATCACCTCGCCTTCGGCTTTGGCGACAAAGCAGAGCGCCGCGTCGAACTCGCTATCGGCGCGCAACGCTTCCCACCAATCCAGCCAATCGGGCGCGACGCTGCCAAAGCCGTTGGTGTAGGCGCGCTGCAGCAGGGCGTGGATGGCCTTGACGTCGGCGACGTCGAAGCGGACGAGGCGGGCGCCATCGGGCCAGGCCGAGGTGGGCATCGGGGCGGTGAGGTCGCGCTGCAGCGCGATGAAATCCGGGGTCGCCAAGCTCACCAGAATGATGCTCCGTCCATCGCTACAGCAGTCCTCGGCAATCGCTAGTGCCCGGCGGCGATGAGTGGGCAGACGTCACTGAGCCGCCCGGCCAGGTCGTCGCGCAAGGCCTTGAGGTCACCGATGCGGGCATCGATGACGGCGATCTTGCCACGCAGGATGGTTTCGACCCGCTCGGCCGTCAGTCCCTCGCTCTGCAACAGCGGCAGTTCGGCCTCGATCTCGGCCAGAGTGAAGCCGAGGCGCTGCGCCGTGCGGACGTAATCGAGCAGGAACAGTGTCGCTTCCGGGTAGTGGCGGTAGCCATTGGGCCGCCGACGGGCGCGGATGAGGCCGCGCTTCTCGTAGAAGCGCAACGCGTCGCGGCTCAGCCCTGAGCGTTCGGACAGTTCACCGATCTGCATCGCCATTTCGCCCCTTGACCCTGGAGTGCACTCCACCCTCTAGAGCAGGTGCATCCCAAGCACAAAGGAGATTTCCATGCTGGATGCACAGGCCTATGCGCGGATCGTTCGCGCCAGCGCGCTCTACGACCTGATCGTGACTGCCCCTTTTGCTACGCCGTGGACTTTCACGCTGCTCGGCTCATTGCTCGCCGCTATCGATGCGACGCTGGGGCTGCCTGGCAGCATCGAGGCGCCGCAGGGCCTCGCCATGCTGATGGGCAACCTGATGGGGTCCGTCGTCCTGGTGTGGTCGGTGGCGCGCTATCGCCTGGGCTTGCCGATCCTCGGCCGCTATGACGCAGTGGCGCGCTTGCTGTTTGCCGCCTGGCAGATCCATGCCCTCGCCAGCGGCATGAGCTGGGTGGTGCTGCCATTTCTCGCCGTGGAGATCGGCATGGGGATAGCCCAGAGCCTGCCGGTACGACGGACAGTGCCGGCCTGATGGTAGCCCGCCCTGTGCCTGCTTGCCTCGATGGCAGGCACGGGCCAAATTCGCGCCGAAAACATTCGCGAGTATCCCAGTATGCTGATCGCCCAACTCAGTGACATCCACCTCGACGGCGTCACCTCGCTGCAGCGGCTTGACCGGGTGCTGCAGTGGGTCGCCGAGTTGAAGCCCGACGCCGTGGCGGTCAGCGGCGATCTCGCCAACAACGACCACGCCGCTAGCTATGCTGTGCTGAAGACGCGTCTCGGGGCGTTCGGTGCGCCGCTGCTGGTGGTGCCGGGTAATGTCGATAGCCGCGAGGCGATGCGCGAGGTGTTCGGCGGGCCGGGCGAGGGGCCGCTCAACGGGGTCGTTCAGGTTGGCGATGTCAGGCTGATCGGGCTCGACGTGATCGTGCCGGGTGCCGCGCATGGCGACGCCGCTCCGGTGCTCGGCTGGCTCGAGGCGGAGATCAATTCGGGTGGCGCGCCAGCGCTGATCTTTCTTCATCAGCATCCGTTCGACTGCGGCATGGACCAATACGAGACCATCGACTGCCGCAACAAGGAAGGGCTGGCCGCGGTGATCGAGCAGGCCAAGGACACCGTGCTCGGCATCAGCTGCGGGCACCTGCACCGGACGATGTTCACCCGCTTCGCCGGCGTGCCGGCGACCCTCGCACCGGCGATTGCGCCGATGGGTGGGCTCGCCGCCGAGGGCCGCAAGATGCCGGCGACCGATCCGCCGGCGCTGCTGGTGCATCACCTCAAGGGCAAAAACCTCGTCACCCACGTGATCTCGATCGGCGGGTAGAGCGCTTTAGGCGGCGATATGGCACAGCCGGTGCAAAGTGCGTCCCCTCGCCCCCTTTGGGGAGAGGGTCAGGGTGAGGGGCGCCAAGCACACCAGATGGAATAGCTGTCAGGCTGAGCAACGGCCTATGTCAGTGTGCTTGGCGCCCCTCACCCCAGCCCTCTCCCCAAAGGGGCGAGGGGGCGATTTGGCACCGCCGGTGCCGATCCTGCCGCTACTCGGCCGCCTGGGCCGACACCAGGCCACCCTGCTGCTCGATGAAGCTGATGATCTGGTCGAGATTCTCGCGGCGCAGCAGGTCGGCGAAGACGTAGGGGCGGCCTTCGCGCACCTTGATGGTATCGGCCTCCATCACCTCGAGGCTGGCATTCACATATTGCGCGATGTCGGTGTGGGTGACGATCAGGAGGTCCGAGCGGGTGATGGCCGGGCCGCCCTTGCGCGGGATCTTTTCGCCCTGCGCCACCGAGATCACGTAGAGCGTGATGTCGGCGAGATCGGGCGAGAACGTCGCGGCCAGATTGTCGCCGCCGGACTCGATCAGGATGATGTCGAGATCGGGGAATTTGCGGTTGAGGTCGGCGATGGCCGCGAGGTTCAGCGAGGCGTCTTCACGAATAGCCGTATGTGGGCAGCCGCCGGTTTCCACCCCGACGATACGGTCCTCGGAGATTGCCTGCACCCGGTTGAGGATCAGCGCGTCCTCCTTGGTGTAAATGTCGTTGGTGACCACCGCCATCGAGTAGCGGTCACGCATGGCCTTGAGCAGCATTTCGCAGAGCGTCGTCTTGCCCGAGCCGACGGGGCCGCCGATGCCGACGCGGAGCGGGCCGTTGAGCGATTTCATATGAGCCTCATGATGACGAGGATGAGATAGCCGGCGCCAAGCGCCAGGCAGAGCGGCGTATAGTTCTTGCGGTCGAGCGTGGCGAACGGCTCGACCGGAAAGCGGGCGCGCCAGCCCTCGGTGTAGCCGATGGCGCCACGGCCGAGGAACACGGCGGCGAGGACCACGCCGACCAGCGTCAGCCACCAGCCGCCGGCGCTGTGGTCGGCCAGCGACAGGGCCAGCACGCCGGCGGCGAGCACCAGTAGCGAGACGATGAACGAGGCGAGCTTGGGCACGCGGGTGACACCGGGCTTGCCGATCACGGTACGTGCCAGCAGCTCGGGATCGCGGATCGGCCAGCGGCTGCCGATCGACCACAGGAAGTGGGCAATCGCCACCGCCAGCAGCACGACGAAGATCAGGGCGGCAATCAGCATGCTCATGAACGGAAAATCCTCGGTTCCAGCGTCTCGTGGCGCATCTGCGCGATATCGGCGGCGTAGGCGATTGCGCCGAGGTCGGCAAGGGTTGCCGTGGCCGCGGAAGCCGCGAGTGCCGCGACATGAGGTTCGAGTGCCGCAAGGACGCGCAGGCCGTCCGACTGCCCGAGCGGCACCAGGCGGACGGCGACCGAGATTTGGCCATGCACGGTGGCGGTGAGCCAGGCGAGAAGGGTGTCAGTGAGATCGACATCGTGTGCGGCGGCGAGGGCGCCGACGGCGATGGGATAGGGGCAGGGTGTTGGCAGGCGCGCGAGGATGTCGGTGGGCCAGTGCTTGGCGGCGAGCCGGTAGTTGTCGCCGGTGATGGTGGTCTCCATCCAGCGCTCGCGGCTGGCGGTCAGCGCCAAGCTGAGGTCGGCGAGGTCGGAGAGGGCGGTGCGTGTGGCCTCCCCCCTCCCGGCCTCCCCCACAAGGGGGGAGGTGTCTGCCGGTGCTTGTGGCACGGCAGCAGCCGGAGCCTCGATCTGCACCTCCCCCCTTGTGGGGGAGGTTGGGAGGGGGGAGGCCCCAGGCTCTATCTCGAACACCGCCCGCCACGCATGTGCCAGCAAAATCGCGTCCGTGCGTATCCCCCCATGCGCCAGTGCGCCCTCGATCCAGTTCTGCAAGCGTTCGGAATCGGTTACGCGACGATCTGCAATTGCTGTCTCAAGTCCGGCCGACCAGGCGAAGGCTCCCACCGGAAAGGCGGGGGACAGCCAGGTGATGAGCTTTTGCAGTGCAGCCGGATCGGTCATCGGTTGATCAGGGCGTGCTGCGGCTCGCCATGGCTGTGCGCATAGGCGCCGTCCTCGGGATGGAACGGCTCCGAGATGTCGGTGACGGTGGCGCCGAGGCCGCGCAGCATGTCGCGGATCACGTGATCGCGGAGGATCAGCACCCGGTCGGCCTCGATCTGGGTCTTGAGGTGGCGGTTGCCCAGGTGCCAGCAGAGCCGCATCAGGTGAATAGGGTCGCGGCCGCGAACGTCGTATAGCGGCTCCTCGCCGGCGATGATCTCGACCAGCCGGCCGTCCTCGAGCTTGAGCATCGAGCGGTCGGCGAGGGTGACGGGTTCGGGGAAATCGACCAGCACGGTGTCGCCGTGCACCAGGGGCAGCATGCGGCGGCGCACGCGGCGCTCGTCGTGCAGCAGGATGGCGAGATCAAAGGGAGTACCGGTTGCGCCTGTCGGCAAATAGCCAACCGCGCGAAAGGTTTGCGGCATCGTCAAACACCAAGTCTTCGAGGCTTCCCAACCTTCCGCTGAGCTTAGCCGGTCAGCCGCGGGTTTCAAAGTAGAAGCCGATCGACCAGGCCTGATAAGTCAGGTGCGTCACCACGAAGGCGAGGTGGTAGCGCCGGTTCGGCGTCCAGATGGCGATGGCCGAGAGCACCAGTCCGACGGGGATCTGCGCGATGTAGAGCAGGTCCATCGCCTGGAAGTATGGAGCGCCCTTGATCAGTGTGTCGGTCAGATCGAGCAGGAAGGTGAGCCCGAAAATGCCGAAGAACCAGTGCCGGCGCTTGATGAAGAAATCTTCGTAGCCGTCATACTCACTGAGGTTGTCGGGGAACAGCAGGGCGGCGAGGGCGAACAGCGTCACCGCATAGCCGATCAGGAAGATGAAGATGCCGAAGTTCCAGCTCGGCAGGCGCGCCAGATCGTATTCCCACCACCAGAACAGGATGAGCTCGACGCTCATCGACACCACCCAGAGCAGGTGGATGAGCGACAGCTTGGCGCGTTGCGGATGCTGGATCAGGCCCGCCGCGCCCATCAGCAGGCGCGTCAGACCAAGGCCGATGACCGTTCCCATGACGATGCGGACGTGAACGAACACATCGTGGGCGGTGCCTGCGTCCATCGCGGCCTCAGGGGGTGTTGCTGACTTCCGAGCAGCTTAGCGGGGTTTGCGGATCGGCCATCAGGTCGGTGAAGGTGGCATCGCTGCCCTTGGTCCAGAACTCGTATTGGCCGGCGACGTATCTGGCGCCGGAGGCGGCCATGACGTTGACGAAGACCAGCTTTTCCGGACCCACCGGCACGATGGCGATGAAGTTCGGCTTGGCGTTGATGAAATCCACCGCGAACGGCTCGAGCCCCTCGCACTGATACTGGTGGGTGGTGCGCTCGAAATCGCCGGCGAGGTTCAGCACCACCTGTGCCGAGACATCGACGTTCTGCATCATGGCGGCAGTGGCTAGAGCTTCCATCGTCTGGTCCTCCTCGGAACTGGCTGAGCCTAACCGATTCGCTGTGGCGGATTTCAGTCGGCTTCCGCCGGGGCCGGAAGGGCTGAGGTCCGGCGATGCCGCAGCACCAGCAAAGCGAGGCTCAGGAGTGCGCTGAGCGACAGCCCGGTCGCCACCCACAAGGCAACATCGCTGCCCGGGCCGGCGAGGATCGCGGCAAACAACGGCGGCGCACAGGCGAAGCTGAGGTTGAGCGGCAGCGCCAGCATCGAGGAGGCGCGGGCGTAGGCGGCGGGCGGAAAGAGATCGAGCGGCATGGTCGAACGGGCAACGGCCAAGACGCCGCTCGAAAGCCCATAGACTGCGACGAAGGCAACGGCGGCCGGGGCGCCGGTGCCGATGATCAGCACGGCAAAGCTGAGCGGCAGCGCCGCGGCCGCCAGCAGTCCAGTGGCGAGGCTGTTCCAGCGTTTGCCGGCGGCGAAATCGACCAGTCGCGCCAGGAGCGCCGTGACGCCGATGAACGAGGCGACCAGCACCGCCGTGCCATGCTCGAGGCCGCGCCCCTCGAACAGGGTGATGATGGTGAGCGAAAAGCCCCAGGTGACGATGCCGTTGGCGGCGCTGGCGAAGGCGAGGAGCGCGAAGGCGATGCGGTCGAGCGGCGGGACGGGGCCGGCTGCGGCCCGCTTCGTCGCTCCGCCCGGGCGCTTCGCCAGCAGCAGCCAGTAGATCGGCGCGGCGACGACGAGCAGCAATGCGGCGCCGACCAGCGTCGCCGTCCGCCAGCCGAAGGCCGCCTGCAGCGCACCGAGCAGGGGCCAGGACAGCGTGGTCGAAAGCCCACCGAAGATCAGCAGGGCGCCGATGGCCTGCCGGGCTCGGGCACCGGCCCATTCGGCGATGCCGATCTGCATCGCGGTGGTCAGCGTGCCCCCGCCGGCGAGGCCGACCAGCATCCAGCCGGCGAAATAGCTCCATGTCATGGTCGCGGTGGCGATCACGCCCAAGCCAAGCGCTGCGACAGCTGTGCTCGAGGTCATCACCAGGCGCGCGCCAAAGCGTTCGAACAGGCGGAGGAACGGCACCGCCGCAGCCGCCATCACCACCAGCATCACCGTCGGCCCGGCCATCACCGCCGGGTAGGACAGGCCGAGCGTCTCGGCCATGGCGCTGCCGGTGATCGCCGGCAGGTTGAAGGTCATGCCCCAGCATATCGCCTGGGTGAGGGCAAAGGCCGCGATCGCCAGCGGCAGGCGTGGAGGAGATTCGGACATCATTGGCTCGGCAGAAGCCAGCCACCAATCACGGTCAGATTTCAGTCGTGTGACAGGGGTTACGCCGTCTCCAGCGTATTGGGGCGGGGCTGGTAGCCGTCGATATCGGCATAGCCATACTCGAGGGCGAGGTCGGCACTGGTGAAGACGCGGCCGGATTTCTGCAGCAGCGCCGGGTCGGCGGCGAGGTGAGCGACGGCGCGGCCCTGGAATTCCGGGCTTTCGGAATTCGACATGTCGAAATACTGGGCGTTCTTCAGCACCTCCTCGGTGCGGACGAGGCCGGGATAGAGCGCGATGGCGGCGACATCGAACTCCCGCATCTGGTGGGCGACATCGGCCGCTAGCTTGTCCATGGCGGCTTTGGAGACGCCGTAGACGACGTTCTGCATGAACTTCTGCGCCGCCCAGAACGAGATGTTGACGATCAGCCCGGAGCGCTGCCGCGCCATCGCCTCGCTGGCAACGCGGATGGCGCACCAGGAGGAGCGCACGCCGACGCCGATCATCGCGTCCCAGCGCCACATCGGCTGCTGCCAGATCGGGTCGACCCAGGTGAAGCGGTTATCCTCCTCCATGCGCTCGTAGCCGGGCCAGGCGGAGTTGACGAGGATATCGAGGCGGCCCTCGTCGGCCAGCACGCGAAGGACGACCGCCTCGGTCTCGACGTCATAGGCATGGTCGACGCGGTGGGCAACGCAGCGGCCAGGGTACTTGCTGGATTCATCGAGCACCGAGGCGAGCGATCCAGCCCGATCAAGCCCCTCGGGATGCTCGCCGTTCCGTGCGGTCCGACCGGTGATGTGCACCGTCGCCCCTGCCTCGAGCAACCCCAGCGCCACACCGCGCCCGACACCACGGCTTGCGCCGGTGACGAGACAGACCTTGCCCGTGAGATCGACCGCCATGCTGTTCTCTCCGACTCAATATTGGAGAACATAGCATGAACAAATGCGCGGAGATAAGTCGATGAGGAACGATCGTCCCGACTAGAGCTCGCCGGGGAAGAAATCGGGATCGAGGACCTGCCCGATTGTGTAAGGGCAGGTCTCGGGGAACAGGTCGAGGTAGATTGTGGTTTCCTCGGAGGCGAGTTCACGTGCCCGAGGATACTCCTCCTCGTAGACCTGCTCCGGAAATGGCTTGAGGCTCGGGCTTTCGTCGAGCAGGCGCAGTATCTTTCTGCGTTGGTCTCGGATCGTCGAACGCTAGCTTCGCGAGCGATACTCAGGTTGCCGCTCCCATTTCAGTAGGTGCATCATCAGCACCTCGAGACGGCTACGGATCTCGTGTTTGCTGCTGCGCCCCAAGCTCTCGATCTCCTCGGCGACATTCTCCAGATCGACGCGATCGAATTTGCCGGAGCGGATGAGCGCGGCCTGCTCCGCGCTCCACAACGCGAAGTCGTCCTCGTAGCCAGTCAGACGCTTGAGATCGATCTTGTTCATGGAGGCAATATGCGCCTTCGTCGCTGGCCGCGCAAACAACTCAGAACAGGAAGTAGCGCTGCGCCATTGGCAGCACCGTTGCCGGTTCGCAGGTCAGCAGCTCGCCGTCCGCCCGCACTTCATAGGTCTCGGGGTCGACGTCGATCGCAGGGGTGGCTGAATTGTGGATCATCGAGGCTTTGCTGATGCCGCCCCGGGTGTTTTCGACCGGCAGCATGCCCTTGGCGACGCCGAGTGTGGCTTGCAGGCCGTTGTCGTAGGCGGCCTGGCTGATGAAGGTCACTGAGGAGTTGGTCCTCAGTTTGCCATAGGCGCCGAACATCGGGCGGTAGTGCATCGGCTGCGGGGTGGGGATCGAAGCATTCGGGTCGCCCATCGGGGCGGCGGCGATCGAACCGCCCATGATCACCATTTCGGGCTTCACCCCGAAAAAGGCCGGTGTCCACATCACCAGGTCTGCCCGCTTGCCCACTTCCACCGAGCCGATATGGCGGCTCAGGCCCTGCGCGATGGCCGGGTTGATGGTGTATTTGGCGATGAAGCGCTTCACCCGGAAATTGTCGTTGTCGCCGGTTTCCTCGGGCAGGCGACCGCGCTGGCGCTTCATCTTGTCGGCGGTCTGCCAGGTGCGGATGATCACTTCGCCGACCCGGCCCATGGCCTGGCTGTCGGACGAGATCATCGAGAAGGCGCCGATATCGTGGAGGATATCTTCAGCTGCGATGGTTTCCTTGCGGATGCGGCTCTCGGCGAAGGCGACGTCCTCGGCGATGGCCGGGCTGAGGTGATGGCAGACCATCAGCATGTCGAGATGCTCGGCCAGCGTGTTCACCGTGTAGGGACGGGTCGGGTTGGTGGAGGAGGGGAGGACGTTCGGGAGGCTCGCCACCTTGATGATATCGGGGGCATGGCCGCCGCCGGCGCCTTCGGTGTGGAAGGCGTGGATGGTGCGGCCCTTGAAGGCGCGCACGGTGTCCTCGACGAAGCCGGATTCGTTCAGCGTATCGGTGTGGATCATCACCTGCACGTCGAAGGCGTCGGCGACGGCGAGGCAATTGTCGATCGTCGCGGGCGTGGTGCCCCAGTCCTCATGCAACTTCAGCGACGATGCGCCGGCGAGGATCATCTCCTCGAGCGGGGCGGGCAGCGAAGCGTTGCCCTTGCCGGCGAGGCCGAGGTTCATCGGGAAGGCGTCAAAGCTCTCGATCATCCGGTGGATGTGCCAGGCGCCGGTGCAGGTGGTAGCGAGCGTGCCATGCGCTGGGCCGGTGCCGCCGCCGATCATCGTGGTGATGCCCGACATCAGGGCTTCTTCGATCTGCTGCGGGGCGATGAAATGGATATGCGCATCCATGCCGCCGGCAGTGATGATGCGGCCCTCCGAGGCGATCACCTCGGTCGATGGCCCGATGATGATGTCGACATTGGGCTGGGTGTCCGGGTTGCCGGCCTTGCCGATAGCGTGGATCCTGCCGTCGCGCAGGCCGATGTCGGCCTTGTAGATGCCGGTATGGTCGATGATCAGCGCGTTGGTGATCACCGTATCGACGGCGCCGGCGGCGCGGGTGACCTGGCTCTGGCCCATGCCGTCGCGGATCACCTTGCCGCCGCCGAACTTCACCTCTTCGCCATAGGTGGTGAGGTCCTTTTCGACCTCGATGAACAGCTCCGTATCGGCCAGCCGTACGCGGTCGCCGGTGGTCGGCCCGTACATCTGGGCGTAGGTCGAGCGGGAGATGCGAGCGGGCATGATGGTCCTTCCAGGCGAAGCGGAGGAGATCATTTGAACCGCCTAATAGTTAGGCTGTCCAGCCATTTGACGCGAAAATCGGCAGTGAAGTCCGGCCGATCTCGCGCGTCCGGTCAGTTCGGCTTCGGAGCAGTCGCCTGGGCCTTGCGGTAGGCGGCGATGAGGAAGCCGAGCATGTCGTCGAGCAGGCCATCGCCGGCGCGGATTTCTGGGTCGGCCTGGGTGCGGGCGATCAGCGAGATGGCGAGCACCTGGATGGCGTAGGCATGCTTAGCCTTGCCTTCGCGATGGAAGTCGTTGCCCTGCTTCTGGAAGTCGGTGAGCAGCTTTGAGTAGACCTCGCGCGCCATGTTGGCCTTGTAGGCCGCCCAACTCGGCTGTTTGGCCCGATCGACGAGGCGCGCCGCGAGGCTGCCGATCAGGAACATCGCCTCGGGATCCTTGCCGCCATTGCCGCGCAGATCCTGCAGCACGGCCACGAAGCGCTCCTTGAAATCTTCTTCTTTGCTGGCCATCGCCGTCCTGCCCATTGAAAACGGCGCATCCCTAGCCGAAATCTCTGCCGATTGCCAAAGCTCTGTGGCGCTCTGTCCGGATTTTGCCACAGCCCGCTGTTCTATTGGCGCTACCTGTTTGGAGGCTCACATGAAATCCCGATTCGTCCTCTCGCTCGCCGCCACCCTGTTGATGGCTGCGCCGCAGCTTGCCCATGCGCAGAACATGGATATCGTCCAGATCATCTCGGGGATCGGCGGGACCGAGTTCCTGCACGATGCCGGCCGGGCCGACAGCGCGGCGGGTCTGCGCGTCGTACGTCTCTCCAGCCTCGCCGGAGCGGAGATGAATGCGGACCTGTTGGCCCGGTCGCTCGAGATCAAGCAGCGCGACGTGGGGTACCTGCAGGGGAACCTGGTGATCAACCCGCTGGCGATGAGCGCGATCCGCAATGCCGGCGTCAGCCTCGGCCAGATCGTTTCGATCGATCTTGCCGGCGACGGCGGCGGCGTGCTCTACGCCGACGATCTCTGATCGTTTCGCACGATCTCTGATCGTAGGGTTCGCACGATCTGATCGTAAGGTTTCGCACGATCTGAGGGCGGTTCCCGTCCAGGACGTGCAAAATAGAGTGAACGGGCAGGAGGAAACCTCTGCCCGCTTCATGCGTATCTCCAGTGTGGTTTTTAAGACCAATGGAGATAAAAGATGTTGAATCTCAAGGCTATTGCCGTTGCTGCCGCCCTTACCCTTTCGACCGCCGGCCTCGCCATGGCAGCGGAAGGCAGTGCGATGGATGCGTTGACCTCGGCGACGACGGTCAGCTTCAAGACCGTGACCAGTGCCGAGCTCAATCCGCTGAGCCCGGGCTATGAAGAGGTCGATCTGGACTCGCTGAAGGCCCGTATCCAGGGCAGCCCGGCGCTGCTCGCCCAACTCGAGAGCTTCGGTGCGACGATTGATGATGTCGTGGGCATCACCGGTAAGGATGAGACCGACGTGACGATCCTGGTTCAGGGCTAACCACTCCCTGTTCCATAACAAGGGCCGGGCTCATGCCCGGCCTTTTCGTGTCTGGATACGCCGCGCTAGAGCTTCCCCATCACCTTCTGCTGGAAGCCGTAGACAATGCGGTTGCCCGAGAGCGGCACCAGCCGCACCTCGCGGGCCTGGCCCGGCTCGAAGCGCACTGCGGTGCCGGCGGCGATGTCGAGCCGCATGCCGCGGGCTTTTTCGCGCTCGAAACTGAGGCCGGCATTGGTCTCGTAGAAGTGGTAGTGCGAGCCGACCTGGATCGGCCGGTCGCCGGTATTGGCGACCTCGAGGGTTACCTGCGGCGCGCCGACGTTGAGCTCGATGTCGCCGGGGACGGTATAGATTTCGCCTGGAATAAGGGGCATTTGGCTCACCGGATCGGTTCGTGGACGGTGACCAGCTTGGTGCCGTCGGGGAAGGTGGCTTCCACCTGTACGTCGTGGATCATCTCGGCAATGCCTTCCATCACCTGAGCGCGGCTGACCACATGGGCACCCGCTTCCATCAGGTCGGCAACCGAGCGCCCGTCGCGGGCGCCTTCGACAACATAGTCGGTGATCAGCGCGATGGCCTCGGGGTGGTTGAGCTTCACGCCGCGCTCAAGGCGCTTGCGGGCCACGATGGCAGCCATGGCGATGAGCAGCTTGTCTTTCTCGCGGGGCGTCAGATTCATGCGGGAGTTCCTAAGGGGGTGTCGTGCACGGGGCACTGGGTCCCCGCTTTCGCGGGGATGACGGCGGTGGTGTTAGCACGGGCTCGCGCCACAACCCCCGTGTCTTTCCCGCGAAAGCGCACTACTGTCCGGGATTTTTGGGTGATGGTGGATTGAGGCTGAGTTCCATCTGTCCTTGCATTGAGTTTGGTCGTCGTCGTGGTGGCTGGAAGGCGTTTAGGACGTTGATCCTGAGCAGGGTACGGA
>NZ_LAJE02000166.1 GCF_000970465.2 Devosia insulae DS-56 | reverse complement strand
AGGGGGACCAGCGAAGCTGGTGGAGGGGGGAGCCAAAGCCTGCGAGTCTTGCCGCCCCCTCCACCGCCTTCGGCGGTCCCCCTCCCCCGCCACGCGGGGGAGGATTACGGAGAGATCGTGCCCCTCTTACACCGGCACCGGCGCCTCAGCATCGATCAACCCTGCCGCCTTGAGCTCCGCCCAGAACCCTGCCGGAATCTCCTCCTGCAAATACCCGATATTGCTCGTCACTTCCTCCGGCCTGGCGCCGCCGGGGATGACCGACACTACCGCCGGATGCGCCAATGGGAACTGCAGCGCGGCGGCTTGCAGCGAGACGTCGTGCCTGGCACACACGGCCTGGGTGCGGCGGACCTTGTCCTGCACGGCGTCGGAGGCGATGCCGTAGCCGTAGCGGGCGGTTGGCCCGGGGCCGGTGGCGAGGATGCCGGAGGCGTAGGGGGCGCCGATGATCACCGAGATGTTGTGCTCGAGGCAGCGCTTCAGGCCGGTGCCCAGCGCCGCCTGGTCGAGCAGGGTGTAGGGCATGGCGACGATAGTGAAGTCGAGCGGCACCTGCGCGGCGAAACTGAGGAGCGACGGGGCGGCGTTGAGGCCCATGCCGATGGCCTTGATCTGGCCGGAGGCCTTCAGCTCCTCGAGCGCCTTGATGCCGCTCCGCACCATGTCTTCCATGCGCGGTCCGTCGGGGTTGCTGGCGAGCGAGGCTTCGGGGTCGTGGATCAGGAGCGCATCGACGCTGTCGAGGCCGAGCCGGAGCAGGCTCTGCTCATAGGAGCGCATCACCCCATCGTAGCTGTAGTCCCAGACGATCTCCATGTTCAGCCCGCCGCCCCATGGGGTGCGGTCGAAGGTTTTCGGGTCGGCCGGGCGGCGGAAATAGCGGCCGACCTTGGTGGTCAGCATGAATTGGTCGCGCGGCTGGTCGATGAGGAAATCGCCGACCCGGTGCTCGCTGAGGCCACGACCATAGAACGGGGCGCTGTCGAAATAGCGCACGCCGCCATCCCAGGCGGCCTTCAGCGTGGCGTGTGCGGTCTCGCCGGAAACGCGGTGGTACATGCCGCCCAGATGCGCGGCGCCAAACCCCATGGGCGGCAGTTCGAGGGCGGTGGAGCCGACGCGATGCCGGTCGGTGAGTGTTATGGACATGGTCGTGGCAATCGGTTGGGGACGAAAATCAGGGGGCAGTAGTGGTGATCGAATGGTTGGGCGGGCGGAACACCGAGGCCACGTCGTCGCTCGCCGCAACCGGGGCGTCGCGATAGAGGAAGCAGGTGGCGAGCCGTTCGCTGTCCGGCACGTATTTCGGCGGCAGGTTGTCCCAGCACATCTCCATGACATGCGGGCAGCGTGGCGCGAATTTGCAGCCGGGGTTGGGCCGCGCCGCCGAGGCTTCCGACACCGGGATCTCCTCGCCGCCCCAGGCCTTGGAAAGATCCGGCAGCGGGATCGAGGAGACCAGCAACTGCGAGTAGGGGTGTTTGGGCGCGCCGATCACCCGCTCGACCGCCCCGGCTTCCGAGACGTTGCCGCGATAGAGGATCATGATGTTGTCGCAGATCTGGAAGGCGGTGGTCAGGTCGTGGGTGATGTAGACGATCGAGATCCCGAGCTCGCGGTTCAGCGTCTTCAGCTCGTCGAGGATGGTGGCGCGGAGCGAGGCATCGACCATCGAAACCGGCTCGTCGGCGATGATCAGCCGGGGCCGGAGCAGCACGGCGCGGGCCACCATGATGCGCTGGCGCTGGCCGCCCGACAGCTCGTGCGGAAAGCGGCCGAGCGTGTCCTGCGGCCTCAAACCGACGCGCTTCAGCGCGTCCTCGATCATGGCGCGGGCCTTCGTGTCACTGTCGGCCAGCTTGTAGCGCTTCACCGGGGTCTCGAGCACGTGGTCGATCCGGTAGAACGGGTTGAAGACGTCGAACGGATCCTGGAACACCGGCTGCACCTCGCGGCGGAACTGCCGCTGCTCGGCGCCGGTCATCCTGGCCACATCCTTGCCCTGGTACAGCACCTGGCCATGCGAGGGGTTGATGAAGCCCAGCATCATCCGCGCCAGCGTGGTCTTGCCGCTGCCGCTTTCGCCGGCCACGGCGGTCATCGACGGGCTGGTATCGGACAGCGACAGGGTGACGTCATTGAGCGCCGTGAAGGCGCCATAGGTCTTGGTGACGCCACGCATTTCAATGAGTGCGCTCACGGGCGGAGCTCCTGGTGGGCACGAGTCATCGGCGGCAGTGGCGGCAAGGCCGCGTGCTCGGGATAGAGGTGGCAGGCAGCACTCTGGCCGGGCGCCACCTCCTGCAACAGCGGCGTCTCGCGGACGCAGCGATCGAAGGCGAGCGGGCAGCGCGGGTTGAAGCTGCAGCCGGGCGGCAGGTCGACCAGCGGCGGCGGCAGGCCGGGGATGCCGGTGAGTTCGCGCTTCACCTCGATGCCGGGTAGGCTATCGACCAGCAACCGGGTGTAGGGGTGCTTGGGGCTCTCGATCATCTGGCGTACCGGCCCGATCTCGACGAGCTTGCCCGCATACATCACGCCCACCGTGTCGGCGAACTGGGCGATCAGCCCCATGTCGTGGCCGATGAGGACGACGGCGGCGCCGAGCCCATCCTGCAGGCGGCCCAGCGTCTGCATCACCTGGCGCTGCACCACCACGTCGAGCGCACTGGTCGGTTCGTCCGCGACGATCACCTTGGGCGAGAGCGAAGTGGCGATGGCCATGGCGGCGCGCTGCTTCATGCCGCCCGACAGTTCATGTGGGTAACGACGCGCCACTTCCGGGGCGAGGCCGACATTCTTCAAGAGTTCCTGCACCCGGGCATCGAGCTCGGCCCGCCGCATCCCGGGCTTGTGGGCGACGATGGCGTCGATCATCTGCTCTTCGAGCCGCATCACCGGGTTGAGCGAACTCATCGCCCCCTGCGGGATCAGCGCGATGTCGCGCAGCCGGGTCTCGCGCAACTCCCTGGTGCTCATCTTCAGGATGTCGCGGCCATCGAGCTTGACCGAGCCGCCGGCGATGCGGCCGGGCGCCCGGGTGAGGCGCATCAGCGCCGTCGCCATGGTGGTCTTGCCCGAGCCGCTTTCGCCGATCAGCCCCAGCCGCTCGCCGGGGAGCAGCGAGAACGACACATCGCTCACCGCCTTGGCCGGGCCTTTGCCGGTGTCGTAATGGACGTTCAGCTCCTCGACGACGAGGATGGGTTTGGTCTTGTCGGTCATCAGCGTTTGGCCAGCTTGGGGTTGGCGAAGCGGTCGAAGCCGACGGATGTCAGGAACAGACCAATGAAAATCGCGGCGATCACCACGATCGGCGGCCCCCACCACCACCAGTAGCCGCGCAGCACCGCCGAGGATTGCTGGCTCCAGTAGATGGTGTTGCCGAGCGTCATCTCGTCGAGCGCGCCGAGGCCGAGCGCCTCGAGGCCGATGACGGCGAGGATCGAGCCCGAGACGGTGCCGACGAAGCTCGCGACGATATAGGGCATCAGGTTGGGCATGATCTCGGTGAAGAGGATCTCCCACTGGCTCTCGCCGTTCACCCGCGCCACCTCGACATAGGATTTCTCGCGGATGGTGAGCACCTGCGCCCGCACCGTGCGGGTGGTGAACATCCAGCCGAGCGAGGCCACCACCAGCGCCATCACCAGCGTGGTCATGCGGTCGATATTGCCGGCGATGATGACGAGGATGGCGATGGCCGGCACGGTCAAGAGCGCATCGGAGATCACCCGGATCACCGCGTCGACGATGCCGCCGAAATGCCCGGCAATCAGCCCGAGCGCGGTGCCGAAGCCGACGCCGATAAAGCCGGCGATCAGCCCCATCTTCAGCGTGTTGGGGGTGGCGTAGATCAGCAGGGTCCACATGTCGCGCCCTTGGGAATCCGTGCCGAGGAAATACTCGGGGCCGGGGGGCTTGCGTGGCCGCACGGCGCCGACCTGGGCGTTCACCGCATCGACGAAGAACGGGCCGATGGCGCTGAACAACAGGATGGCGGCGAGAATGCCGAGGCCGAGCAGCAGCACGCCGCTGATCCGGCCCTGTTCGTAGTTGCGGCGAAGGGAGCTGAGCAGGTTCATCGCCGAATCCTCGGGTCAAGCAGGGGGTAGATCAGGTCGACGAGGAACAGCAGCACCGCCAGCGAGACGATGAGCATCAGCACTACGCCCTGGATGACGAAGTAATCCTGGCCGCGGATCGCCACATAGAGGAGCGAGCCGAGCCCCGGATAGTTGAAGATCACCTCGACCAGCACGGCGCCGGAAACCACCGAGCCGAGCGACAGCGCCAGCGCGGTGACCTGCGCCAGCAGCGCGTTGCGCATGCCGTACCAGACGAAGATCCGGTTCGGATGGAGGCCCTTGGCCTCGGCGAAGGTGATGTAATCCTCGCCCAGCACCGAGACCATCTGGGAGCGCATGCCGAGGGCCCAGAAGCCGACATTTCCGAGGATAATGGCGAGGCAGGGGAGGAACGCGTGCCTCAGGATATCCTCGGTAGTGGCCCAGTCGAGCCGCATGATGCGGGTGGTGTCGACGCCGCCGGCGGGCGGGAACCACTTCAGCACCACGGCGAAGAAATAGATGAGGATGATCGCCAACAGGTAGAACGGGATCGAGGTGAGGATCATCATCAAGGGCACGATCGACTTGATGGTGCGCCCCGAGCCTGGCCAGGCGAGCCGTGCACCGAGCAGCGAGCCGACGCTGAAGGCGATCAAGGTAGCGACCGCCAGCAGCGTCACCGACCAGGGCAGCGCATTGCCGATCATGGTCGAGACCTTTTCGGGGAAGTTGGCGAACGACACCCCGAGGTCGAGCTGGAACAGGTCGAGCCAGTAGTTGAAATACTGCTCGAGGATCGGCGCATCGAGCCCGTATTTGGCGCGATAGGCGGCCGAGACCGCCTGGATATCGACGTTCTGCGCGCCACCGGTGGCCTGCAGCCGGGCCAGGGCCGTCTGCACCGGGTCGCCGGGCAGCAGGCGCGGAATGATGAAGTTGATGCTCACTGCGACGAAGATGATCAGCAGCAGCTGGCCGAAGCGGGTGAGCAGGTAGCGGAGGAGTTCCTTGCTCACAGCGGCTCTCCCACGATCGTGGCTTTCCCCTCATCCGGCGCTACGCGCCACCTCCGGGCGAGGGCTACGCCCTCGTCCCTCGACCCCGACGGGGAGAAGAATCCCGCAGCATCGGTGATCACCTCTGTTCCTCTCCCCGTCGGGGAGAGGGTGGATCGGCCGAAAGGCCGAGACGGGTGAGGGGTTAGCCCGGTGGGTGGGGCAGCGCTTTGTATCACGGGCAGAGTCCTGGTGGAGAGTGGTTGCGGATGGCAGCCATCAGCCGCCATCCGCGCGATCACTGCCCGGCGCTTACGGCGCGCCGGTCGGCTTCAGGTTGTGGATCACCACGTTGAACGCTTCCCACGGGGTGTACGGGGCGACGTACGGGTCGGCGGCGGAGGGCCAGCCGGTCCAGTAAGTGTTGTTGAAGGTCACCACGTGGTATTCCTCGAGCAGGTCGATCTGCGGCAGGTCGCGCAGGGCGATGTCGAGGGCCGCGACGGCGTTCTTCATGTACTCGGAGTTCGGATCGGTATCGGCCGGGACGGCGTCCATGGCGTCGATCAGCTTGTCGTATTCCGGGTTCATGTAACGCGAGGCGGCAACGGCGTTCGGGATGTTCTCGCCGAGCGGCCGGGCGAACTTCGAGTGGTAGTGCTGCAGCGTCTCGAGTGGTTCCGAGAGGCTGCCGCAATGGACGAAGATCATGGTGTCGAAGTTGCCGGACTGGATGTCGGGCAGCCAGGTGTCATCCACCGGAGCCTGCACCGCGTCGAACCCGGCATTCTTGAACTGCTGGGTCAGCGGGGCCAGCGTCGGCTGGATGAAGGCCGGGGTGCGGACGGTGACCGTCAGCGGCTTGCCGTCCTTGGCCCATAGGCCATTGGCGTCCTTGGCGTAGCCGGCCTTCCCCATGTACTCCTCGACCTTGGCCGGGTCGGGATTGTCGAGATTATACTTGTCGAGCACGGCCTTGAGCGGGCTGCCCTCGCCGAGCCAGGTGCCGGCCATGTAGTTGGAGAAGGCGAAGGTCACCGGCTTCTGGCCGCCTTCGTAGCCGATATCGTTGATGGCGGCGCGGTCGATGGCATAGTTCAGCGCGTAGCGCACGTTCACGTCGTTCCACGGCTCACGCATCTGGTTGAACACCAGCGAGTAGTCGCAGCCATCGGGAGCGCCCCAGTTCGGGCCTTCCGGGTTCCAGGAGCTCAGCTTGTCGTTCTGGGCGCGGGCCGCCTCGAAGGTGCCGATCAAGAGCTGCCGGCCGCCATCGATCTGGTTGGCGATGTGCAGCTGGCCCATCGCGTCATCGCTCGATACCGGCACCAGGGTGATGCGCTTGGGTGCCGGCAGATCCTGGAAGCCGACCTTGGCGCCCCACCAGTCGTCGCGGCGATCGAAGATCTCCTGCTGGTTGGTGGTCGAGACCAGCTTGTAGGCGCCGGTGCCGACCGGCCAGCCCTTGGCCGGATCGTAGTTGGTGAAGGTCGCGATATCCTGACCTTCCCAGATGTGCTTGGGCAGGATCGGGTAGTGGTTCTCGTGTCCGAGCGCCAGGAAGTCGCGGACGAAGCGCGGCGCCGCCTTGTTGAAGTTGATGGTGACGTTCAGCGGATCGACGACGGTGACGTCCTTGATCCACTCCTTGAACGCTGCGGAACCACCGATTTCCGGCGGCGCATCGCGCACCGCTTCAAGGGTGAACTTCACGTCGTCGGCAGTGAACTTGGTGCCATCCGACCACTCGACGCCGTCACGCAGCTTGATCGAGGCGCTCATGAAGTCGGGCGCGTATTCGAAGCTCTCGGCCTGCCACGGGATCAGCGTGCCGTCATTGAGGTTGGTATAGAACAGCGCCTCGTTGATGGTGATCTGCATCACGTCGCGCTGGTGGGTGATCGAGCTCAGGTACGGATGCCAGTTCTCGGTATTGGCGAACTGCGCCGGCTGGTCGCCCCACGGGGTCAGCACCAGGGTTTCGTTGCGCGGCATGTCGGCCACCTGGGCAAAGGCAGTCGATGCCAGCAGCGGCGCCGCCAGCAGCGCGATAGCGCCGCCGAGCAGAAGCTGCCTCAGGGATGCACGGTTCATAATGGTCCTCCTCCGGCCGGTTCCGGCCACTCGTTGATTTCTTCCGAGGCGGGGCAGGGCCTCGCCACCTGGTGCTTTGGTCGCCGGTGCCGCCTCAGCCACCGGGTCATCCCTGCGAAAGCAGGGATCTCCGTTTGCGATGGTGCAACCTGCGAGAAAACAGAGGTTCCCGCTTTCGCGGGAATGACCCGGTGGGTGGGCCGGAACATTGAGGCCTCCCACCTGGTCCCTCCTCATATTCAGAGCGCCATCTTCTCGATGGCGTCCTTGCTCAGTCCATGGCCGAAGCCCGGCTCGTCGCTGACCACGACGTAGCCGTCCTTGGGGACGGCCATGCCGGGGTAGTTGTTGGTGTGCTTGAGCGGGATGCCGGGGGCGCCGCCGACGAAATATTCGCCCCAGCGCGAGTTGGGCGCCGAGTAGTTGAAGTGCTGGCCGTAGGGCGTGTTCATGCCGGCATGGCAGATCACTTCGAGGCCCGAGGCATCGGCGATGGCGGTGATCTTCTGCACCGCGGTGAAGCCGCCGACCCAGTTGATATCGGGCTGGAAGATATCGACGACGCGATCCTTGGCCGCCTCGAAGAAGGTGTAGGGGGTGTACCAGTGCTCGCCGGTGGCCAGAGTCTGCCAGGGCAGGCGCTCGCGCAGCGCCTTGTGCGAGGTGTGATCCTCGGGGATCAGGCAGTCTTCCATCCATTTGAGGTTGAACGGCTTCAGCCGGTGGGCGAGGCGCACCGCGAACTCGACGTCGAAGGCCATCCAACAATCGAGCATCAGCTCGACATGCGGGCCGATCAGCTCGCGCGCCTTGCCGACAAAGGCCTCGTTCTTGTCGAGCGCTTCCAGCCCATCGGCGGTGCCGTAGGGGCAGGCGAGCTTGGTGGCCTTGAAGCCCAGCTCCATGTGCCAGTCGGTATCGTTGCCGGTGGCGTAGCAGAACTGCTTGTCGCGGGCGGCGCCGCCCGCAAGTTCATAGACCGGCAGCTTCAGCACCTTGCCCTTCAGGTCCCACAGCGCCAGGTCGATGCCGCTGATGGCATAGGAGGCGAGACCCGAGGAGGAGTAGGGCGAGGTGATGCGCATCATCATGTCCCACAGCTTCTCGGTGGCGAGAGCGTTCTCGTCGGTGAGCAGCGGGCCGATATGGTCGTTGATCAGGCTGATGGTGGGCTGGCCATAGCCGGTGACGCCAAAACCCCAGGAGCCATCATCGGCGGTGACGATGACGCCGACCGCCGGGAAGGAGTTGTTCCAGCTCGAACGCAGCGCCTTGTAGCGCGGGTAGCGCGACATCGGGTTCGCGACTTCGGCGTCCTTGGTCCAGGGCGGCCGGCGCGCCGTCACCTTGTCCTTGCCCTCGTCGTAAATGCCGCCGGCAATCGGGTTGGTGATGGCAAAGGCTTCGATACTCTTGATCTTCACTCAGAAATCTCCTGGTCGTCTTATTCGATCGGGCGGCCTCAGCCCGGGATGCGGTAGAACTTGCGGGCATTGCCCTCGAACAGCCCGGCGCGCTCGGCTGCCGAGGCGCCTTCGGTGATTTTGGCGAAGGCCTTCCAGAGCGTCGGGAAATCGCTGGTCAGCTTGTCGACCGGGAAGTTCGAGGCGAACATGGCGCGCTCCGGCCCGAAGATTTCGAGCGTCTCCAGCACCAGCGGACGGAAGCTCTCGGTGGTCCATTTGCGATCGAGCATGCCGAGGCCGCTGATCTTGACCGCGATGTTGGGACGCGCCGCGAGCTCACGCATCCCCGCCTTCCAGGCTTTCCAGCCGGCGAGGTCGCGGTCGGCCCACATGCCGGCATGGTTGAGGATGATCTGGGTGTTCGAGGCGACGCCGGCGAGCTTTGCCGCCTGCGCCATCTGGTGCGGGTAGAGCTGCAGGTCGAAGCTCAGGCCGCGGCGGCCGAGTTCCTGCAACCCGCCGATCCAGCCCGGCTCATCCATCAGGTCGCGGGTGATGTAGTTGAGCTTGGGATCGGCGTGGCGGTTCACCACCTGGCGGATGCCGCGCATGATCGGGAAGCCGGAATGCCGGTCGAGCAGAGCGCCGAAATCCGGCGCGGCGAGATCGCCATGCGCCACCAAGACGATCGGCACCGGGCTGCGATCGGCCACCGCCTGCAGGGTTTCCGACTCTTTCACCGGATCGGTGGGGAAAGCCTCGACATGCACCGCGCCGGTGATCTCGATCTCGTCGGCGCCTTCCTCGAGATATTCCTCGAGCAGGTAGCTGCGTGAGATCGCGGCATTGGCGCCGCCTTTGCCGGGCTTTTCGAAGTGCGGGTAGATACGGGTCCAGAGGTCCCACAGGTGGATATGCGGATCGACGACCTTCAGCATGGCGACCTCAATCCAGCCGGAACACTTGTTCGACCGGCCACGACTTAGGCCGGGCGTCGGGATGGGTCTCCATGTGCGGCTCCATCCATTCCCACCACTTCAGCACCACCGGATCGACGCCCTCGGTCTGGCTCGGGGCGTTGTCGGGCTTTTCGAGATAGGCGAAGAGCAGCAGGTCGTAGCGGTAGATGGTGTAGTTGGAGACGCCCTGGCTCTTCAGCAGCGCCACCATTTCGGGCCAGATCTCGTCGTGCTTGCGCTTGTATTCGGCTTCCTGGCCGGGCTTCAGTTTCATCACCCATGCGGATCGCATCGTCGTCATATCCTCAGTCAGGTTGTTGATGTGGCCAGCGCCCGTTCGCCGGCCTGCTGCGGCGGCCACTGGCCGCCATAGCCGAGCCGCTTGCTGACGGTGCCCGCTGCTTCGTTCAGGAGATCGACCTGCGGCTGGATCGCCGCGCCGGGCGCCTTGGGAGCGGGACCGGAAATCGACATGGCGCCGACCGGCCGGCCGAGCCGATCGACGATCGGTACGCCGACGCAGAATACGCCCACCACCACTTCCTGGTTGTCGATCGAATAGCCGCGCTTCCTGATGCGGGCGAGCTCGGCGCGGAGCTCGGCGGGGTCGGTGATGGTGTAGCGGGTGAAGGTGGTCATCGGCTGCTCCAGCACGCGCTGCTGGTCGGCTTCGCCGAGAAAGGCGAGGATGGCCTTGGCGCTGCCGCCGCAATAGAGCGGCCCGCGCGAACCAATGCGCCAATCGAGCTGCATGCCCTCGTTGCCGCGCACCTTGTCGATGCACACGCACCCTTCGCCGCTCAGCACGTTGACGTTCACCGTCTCGCGGGTCTTTTCGGCGATCGATTCACAGAATGGCCGGGCCAATCGCGGAAAGGCGACGCCATCGAGCTGCAGGTCGGTGATGGCCAGCAGCCGGTAGGACAGTTGCCAGCCGCCCTCGGCGTTGCGCTCGACCACGCCCTCATCGGCGAGGTCGATCAGCAGCCGATGCACCGAGCCGACCGGCAGGGCCAGTTGCTGGGCCACCGCACGCACCCCGAGCCCACCCTTGCGGGCAAGCAGATCGAGAACCTGGATGGCGCGCTTGATGCTCGACATCTAGTGCCCCGCACAGGTGCAGGTGGCGTCGTCGATACATCGCTCGAACAGCGTGTTCACAGTCGCGCCTTACCGGCGGGCAAACCTTCGGCGTTCACGCACCCGCTGATGCGTGCCGACCGCATGGTCTGCCGCTTGACCGGCCTCCCTCTCCTCGGAGCCGCACCCCCCGATTTTTGTTCCATGGGTGGAATGCGGCGTTCCAATAGTGAACGCCTTCACCTGAGGTGAGTCAACCGAGAACGGTCTAAGACTTACGTCGCGTGAGTGGTAAGTGCTTGTTCGGATTAGATATATTCTACAATGTGGAACGCCGCTCAGGCGAGCCCGGCAAACGGCTCGCGCCACGCCTCGAGCTGGTTCAGTCGATCATACCAGCGCCGGATGTTACCGTAACCATCAATCGGGATGCCAGCCGCTTCGGCAAAGGGCAGGGCGGTGGCCACACGGAAATCGGCATAGCTCAACCGGCTGCCGACCAGCCAGTCGCGCCCCGCAAGCACCCGGTCGAGGATCGGGCCAAGCTGGCGAAGATCCGCCTCGGCTTCGGCGAGCGCCGCGACGTTCCTGGTCCAGCCGGGCACGTTGACCATAGTGACATTCTCGAAGGCGTAGGTGCCGCCGGCGCGGGTGAAATGGTGGGCGCTCCAGCTCACCCATTGCAGCATCTCATCGAGCCGGTCGGTCTGCCAGAAATCCGAGCCGGTGAGTTTCGCGAGCCGCAGGGTGATCGCATCGGTCTCCCACAGGCTGGTGCCGTCGTCTTCGACCAGCACCGGCGCCAGCGTGTTGGGGTTGAACGGTCGGATCATCTCCTCGTCGGCGCCCTTGGGCTGGATACGGATAAACTCGACCGGCGCCTTGAGATAGCGCGCCGTGGCCACGGCGACGCGCGGGTTGATGTTGTGGGTGTAGTAGAGCCTGCGCATGATCGAACCCTTCCGGAAAGCGGCGCCACCACGGCGCCTTCCCGGTTGGTCGATCATCTCAGGCGCAATTCGACATCGTGGTCTCAGCAGCTCGAGGCATCCCACATCCCGAGCGAAGCCGCTTCGCCAGGCGGCCGTGCTGCCTAGTTGGCAGCAGCGACGGCCGGCTTATGCAGCGACATCAGGAAATCGGTGAGTTCGGTGTAGGTCAGCGATGCGGTCGGGGCATCGAGGGCGATCTCGCCGCGGTCGAGCACCACCAGCCGGTCGCAGACTTCGTGCACGTGGTGGATGTTGTGCTCGATGTAGATGCAGCTGCGGCCGCCCGCCTTGATCGAACGGATGAAGTCCAGCACCTTGTTCACTTCCTTCAGCGCCAGCGCCACTGTCGGCTCGTCGAGCACGATCAGGTCGCTGTCGAAATGCATGGCGCGGCCGATGGCGACGCCCTGGCGCTCGCCGCCGGAGAGCCGGCTCACCGGGGTATCGACATCGATGCCGACGCCGCGAAAGCCGATGGTCGAGCGCATGATCTCATTGGCGATGCGCTTTTCGGCCTTCACGTCGATGAAGCCGAAGCGGTTGGTGAGCGGCCGGCCGACGAAGAAGTTGCGCCACAGCGGCTGCTTTTCGCCCAGCGAAGAGTCCTGGTAGACGGTCTCGATCTTCAGCTTGTGGGCTTCCTTCACCGAGTAGCTCGCCGCATCGATCTTCTGGCCGCGCACATAGATGGTGCCGCTCGAGGGCTGCTCCACGCCGGTCAGCACCTTGATCAGGGTCGATTTGCCGGCGCCGTTATCGCCGATCAGCCCGACGATCTCGTTGGCGCCGATCTCGAGCGTGACGTTCTTCAGGCTGACGACCTTGCCGTACTGCTTGCGAACATTCTCGAGCCGGACGATCGGGGTGGATGTCATTTCGTGGGTCCAATGCACAGGGGGTAGGGGAGTGGCGCCGCCGGGTCAGCAACGGCGCCACCGGGAGTTACCGGATGCCGGTTTTCACCAGCGCTTCCAGCGCCTCGACATTGTCCTTGGTCACCGAGCCGCCGCCGGTATTGAGGTTCAGGCCGGCGAGGCCGTATTTCTTTTCGAGCACCGCGGCGACCACCGGCATGAAGCCTTGCAGGTACGGCTGCTGGTCGAGCACCACGGTGATGTAGCCGTCCTTGAGGCCTTGAATGGCGCCGGCCGAGATGTCGAAGCCCGAGGCGAGGACTTCGCCGGGTTGCTTGCCCGCATCGGCGAGGACTTTGCCGAGCACGGCGGTGATGCCGCTATGGCCGGGGACGATGATAGCCTTGGTATCGGGGTTGGCTTCGAGATAGGCGACCAGCACCGGCACAGAGAGCGACGGGTCGGCCACCGCTTCGTTCGACCATTGCAGGGCGTCGAAGGCGATCTTGTTTTCGGTCAGCACTTCCGAAGTGCCCTTGGCGACATCACTGCCCGGAGCGCCTTCGATGAAGGCGCCATAAACCACGACCTTGTCGCCTTCCTTGAGCCCGCCTTTGTCGATGGTGAGGCTCGCGAGGTTCCGGCCGGCGCCGTAATTGTCGAGGCCGAAATAGCTCATCGAGGTGCCGGGCAGGGCGTTGTTGTTCGTCACCACGACGATGCCGGCTTCCTTCGCCTTGTTGATGAACGAGGTCATCGCGTCGGTGCCGGGGTGACCCATGACGATGATGGCGTCGGGCGCGGCGGCCAGCGCCTCGTTGGCCTGCACCAGCATCTTCTGCGGATCCCAGCCGGCATGCTGTTCCTTCAGGTCGACCTTGAGGATGCGGGCGGCGTCGCGGGCGCCGAGCTCACGGGCCAGCGTGGCGCTGTCTCCGGGGTTGCCGCCGAGCTGGAAGTAGATGGTCATGCCGCTGTCGACCGCCTCCTGGGCGATGGCAGCGAGCGGGGCCGCGACCAGCGCAGCGCCCATGGCGAGGCCGGCGAGGCCTTTGAAAATAGACTTCATGATTGTTCCTTTCCCTATTTTTTGTGGTCCCGACCGGAAGCCTTAACCCCCGCCCCGGCCGGGTGGTTTTCACTGCCGCAGGCGCGAGCGCACGGACTTGATCAGAGGCACCTTGTCGGGGTCCTCGATGGCGGTGTTCATCACCACGGAGATGATGAAGACGAGACCGATGAAGACGCGCGTCCAGAAGCCCTGCACGCCACTGGCGACGAGACCGGCTTCGATGACGGCGACGATGAGCGAGGCGAAGACCGTGCCGACGATCTTGCCGGAGCCGCCGAAGATCGAGGTGCCGCCGATGAACACGGCGGCGATCACGGTGAGGAGGTAACCCTGGCCCTGCTGGTTGAAGTAGGTGGTGGTCTCGACGGTGAGGAAGACGCCGGCCAGCGCCGACAGGAACCCCATCAGGGTGAACAGCTTGATCTTTTCGCGGTCGATCTGGATGCCGACGACCTTGGCCACCTTCAGGCTGTCGCCGATGAACAGGATGTTTTCACCGAACCGGTGCCGGTTGAGCAGGTGCCAGACCAGGATCGAGAGCGCGATGGCCCACAGCATCTGGGCCGGCACGATGCCGCCGATGCGGCCGACCATGATGGCCTGGATGAGCGTGCCGTCGATATCGGGGATGGCGACGGTGACGCCGTTCGACACCACGGTGACCAGCCCGCCCCACAGGAACATCATCGCCAGGGTGGCAATCATCGAAGGGATGCCGAGCTTGGTGACGACGAGGCCGTTGACGAAGCCCATGACGGTACCGGTCGCGAGCGCGGCGATCAGCGCCAGCCAGGTCATGTCATATTGCTGGAACAGGAAGGCGAAGACGTAGCTGGCGAAGGCGATGACGGATGGAAAGCTCAAATCCATCTCACCGGCGGTCGCCACCAGCGTCAGGCCGAGCGCGATGATCAGCGGCGGCGGCACCGAGGCCATGAAGCTCATGTAGACGCGGTAGCCGAGGAAGGCGCGCGGCGCGGTGAGCATGAACACCACGATCAGCACCACGAAGACCAGGGCGGTGGCGGTGCCTTCGATCTTGAAGAAGCTCGCCACCGGGTTGGAGCGTGTTGGCGTTACATGGGCTCCGGCAGACATCAGAGAACCCCGTATCTGGCGAAGACGTCGCGCAGGAAGCCGCCGGCGCGCAGTTCGTTCATCGAATGGTGCTCGCCGTTGACCTTGTCGAAGGCGCGCCCGAGCACTTCGGCTTCGACCGCCTGCGGCACCACGACGACGCCATCGGCATCACCGAACACCAGGTCACCCGGCTCGACCCGGACGCCGTCGACGATAACCGGCACATCGACGGCCTGGATCTGGCCGCGACCCTTGGAGTCGAGCGGGGCGATGCCGGCATGGAACACCGGCAGCGCCAGCTCGCGGATGCCGAGGATATCGCGCACGAAGCCATCGGTGACGCAGCCGGCAGCGCCGCGGGCATGGGTGGCGGTGGAGAGGAGACTCCCCCACGGCGCAATGCGCGAGGAGCCGCCGCAGGAGAACACCGCCACGTCGCCCGGCTTCAGGTCGTCGACGATCGCGATCTCGAGCTCATAGGGGTTCTCCCCCTCGGCGACGAACGGCACTTCCATGTACTGGCCGGTGCGGGCCCGGCCGCAGAGCTTCAGGCTCTCGTCGAGCGGCCGGATGCGCGGCGACATCGCCTGATTCCAGATGCCGATGGCATCGAGCGCGTCGCTCAGCACGGCGGAGTAGAGCTGCTGCCAGCCCTCTGGCAGCGGCGGGTTGTGGCGCGGGGTAAACTCGGAAGTCACGGGGATAACGCCCTTTCTGCGAGGTGGGCCGCGGCAGTCGGCGCAGCGGTACGAGATGTTACATGTAACGTTAAATGTAGGAGCCGAGTCAAGCGGGGTTGTGAGGGGTGTGAACATGGGGACCCATGAGAGTCACCGGCCGAAGGGGAGTGCCTTCTCCCCTTGTGGTCGCGGGACGAGGGCGCAGCCCTCGCCCGGAGGTGCCCGAAGGGCGGATGAGGGGTATCTCTCCGCGTACTCGTAGCCCGTCGCTACGCTCCGGTCTCGCGACACTTCGTGCCGCGGGACCCCTCATCCGGCCTTCGGCCACCTTCTCCCACAAGGGGAGAAGGCCACCGCTGCGCTGCCGGTGGCTCTGGTGGTTTCCTCCCCTGTCACGCGGGGGAGGATCACGGAGAGGCCTGTGCCCCTACGTCGTAAACCCCGGGTCGAACACCACCGGCAGCACGTGGTCGGGGTGGGCGAAGTTGCCGGATTTGAGGCGGGCCAGCATGGCTTCGCCGGCGCGTTCGCCGACGGCGTAGGCGGGGGAGAGCACCGTGGTCATGTGCGGCCGGGCATAGCGATGCGCCTCGAAGCCGTTGAAGCCGACGACCCGGATATCCTCGGGCACGCGCACCCCGCGGTCGGTCAGCAGCAGCATTGCCGCGGTCGCCACCGGATCATTGGCGCCGACCACGGCGCCGGGCAGGGGGTGGCTGTCGAGATAGGCGGCAAAGGCCGCCTGCACGTCGGCGAAGGACTCGCTGGCGGCCTCGAGCACCGTCACCTCCGCAGTGCTGCCGGCCGCGGCGATGCTGTCGCGGATGCCGGCGACGCGGTTCTCCACGGCGGGCCAGGGCTGGCGCGGGATCACCGCCAGGATATCGGTCACCCGGCGGGCGAGGAGATGATCGCCGATCAGCCGGCCGCCGCCCCGATCATCCTGGCGCACCGTGCAGATATCGGCGCCGGCGCCTGGCAGTTCCTGCTGGAACACCACCACCGGCTGGTTGAGATCGGCCAGCCGTTCGATGGCGGCGAGGCGCTCGGGCTTGGGCCCGGAGATCATGGCGCAGAAGCCGGCGACCTCGAAATTGCGCATGATCATCGACTGCGCCAGTTCGGCCCCGGGCATGCCCTGGATGGTGAGGGTGTAATCGGCATGGTTCAGCACGTTGGCCAGCCCCGCCACCACCTGGCAGGTGAAGAAATCGGCGAGGAAGGCCGGGGACTCGTCGACGATCACCATGCCGATCGAGCGCTGCTCGGAGACGCGCAGGTTGCGGGCATTGGAGGAGCGGCGATAGCCCAAGCGCTCGATCTCACGCTCCACCCGCTTCTTGGTGGCGGCGCTGACGAACTGCATGCGGCCATTGATGACGTTGGACACCGTCATCGGTGAAACCTCGGCGGCCTTCGCCACATCCTTGATTGTTGCCCGCGGCCGCCGCTCGTCACCGCTCATCGCGGAAATCACCTCATCGGAATACTGACGAGATACATATATCGTTACATCCCAATGCGATAGAGCCGGTTGGCATTCTTCCAGAAAACCGCCTGCGACTCGTCGTCGGAAAGTTCCTTGAGGATCAGCTTGAAGGCCCCATAAGCCTGGTCGAAGGTCGCGGCGAGACCAAGCACCGGATGGTCGCTCGCCAGCATGGTGCGCTCGGAGCCGAAGGCGGCGAGGCAATCGAGCACCACCGGGCGGAGACTGTCGAGGCTCCAGTTCGGGTCGTAGGCGACGAGGTCCGAGACCTTGATCGCGACGTTGGGAGCGCTGGCAAGGGCAGTGAGCCCGGCCCGCCAATGCGCCATGCCCTCATCGGTGCGATCGAAAGGCGAGCCGCAGTGGTTGATGATGAACTGCAGATTGGGGAAGGCCCGCGCCAGCTCCAGCGCCTCGCTGGCCTGCCAGGGCGAGATCATCAGGTCGAACGACAGCCCGAGTGTATCGAGGTGCCGGAGGCCCGCCTGCCAGGCCGGGCTGCTCATCCGGTGACGGTCCCGGGAGAATGAGCGTGCCGGATCGGGGTGCCAGCTGAGGATGTCGCGGATGCCGACGACCTTGCCGTGTGCGGCATAGCGATCGAGGATCGCAGGCGTCTCCGGCGCTTCGAGGATGGCGTTGCCGACATAGCGGCGCGCCATCCAGTCGGGTTTTTCCAATGCATCGAGCCAGTCGAGTTCGGCGAAGGGCTCGCCTGGCTCCCAGCCGGCTTCGACATGCACGGTGCCGACGATGTTGTATCCGGCGGTATCGCGCAGATAGTCGGCCGGCAGGCAACTCTGAGCCAGCACGCCGGTAGCGCCGCGCAGCCAGGGGTGCTTGTCGAGCGAGCGGTCGAAGAGATGGTGGTGCGGGTCGATGATCGGCCCGGCATAAAGCCCAGTCGCGTCGCGCATATTATCGTCTAGCGTCCCATATAGCGGCGGCGGCTGATCTGCTCGCCCAGCGTCAGCCAGCGACGCGCCGGCTCACCGTCCAGCAATGCCATGATCCGCAACGCTTCGCCCTGCAATTCGGTGAGGCGTGCCACCGGCAGGGTCTGGTTGGCATCGACTTCCTCGGCGATGGCGATGAAGCGCTCGGCCTGCTGTTGTCCACCGAGCCGCGGCGCCAGCTCACGGGCGACGAAGTCGTCCCAACTGAGCGTCGGGTCCCAGCCGAAGCGTGAGAAGGCGAGATAGCTGAGCTCCACCGTGGCATAGTAGTCCGACGGCTCGCCCCAGACGGTCAGCCCCTCCATGCCGAGTTCATGTCCACGCACCGACATATCGGCGAAGGTTTTCGCATTGAAGGCATAGCGCTCGGTGCGCTCGTCGCCGTTCCACTGGCAGGCGAACTGGCAGCGCAGCACGTTGGGCTGGGTGGGGAGGCTTTGCACATAGTCGGTCGCGAGCTCCGTCCTCAGCCGCTTCCAGAAACTGCGATTGGCGGTGTGCTGGTAGATGGCGCCTTTCGGCAGCCGGTGCTGCGCCTGGGTCGCCACCGGATCGAGCAGGTTGTCCCACTGCATTTCGCAATAGATCCAGAGGTCGGGGCGCTTGGCCTTGGCAGCGCGATAGAGCCGCGGGAAGTTCTCGGCCATGTCGGTATGCGACCAGGAATCGCCGTGGTCATCCTTGCGGCGGGCGGCTTCGGCGTCATTGGCGCGGCGGGCGACGCAGCGCTCGCAACCGCAGACGCCATAGTCGCCGCTTTCGATATTGATGCCGCCGATCTCAAAGGTTTCGGCCAGCCAGGCGACGGCCTCCTCCATCCACGCGATCACCTCGGGAGCGCTCGGGCAGGCGCTGACGGTGTAATCGGAATGCGGGAAGTTGAGCGGGAAGGCGAGGTCGGCGATCTGGAAACCGACATCCTTCTCCATCTTGGCCGCATGCTGCGGGTTGGCTTTCAGCCAGGTGGCAAGGTTGTACTTGTGCTTGCCCTCCCAATAGACGCCGCCATAGGCACCGATGGCGATGCCGGGGATGATGCGCACGCCGCGCTCATTGCCATAGCGGCAGAGTTCCTTCGCCGCTTCGATGCCGCCATGGCTGTCGCGCAGGAAGCCATAGACGGTGATGCCGCCGATGCGGTTGATGGCGCAGAAATCCACCAGCCGCTTGTAGTCGGCGAGAAAGCCGCCGGGCGGCTTCTGAAAGGGGTTGAAAACGCCGATCTCCTGCTGGCCAATCTGCGACAGTTCCCAGTTGGTCGAGTGGTCCCAGGTCCAGAAGGTGCGATAGGCGAGACCGGGCTTGCCGGTGACCGCACTGGTCCAGGCGGCGAGATCGAGCCTGCCGGACGAGCGCTGGATGATCTCCTCGACGCCATAGATGACGCCGGAGAACGGACCGCCGCGCACCTCGAGGGTGCCGTCGCGCGTCGCGATCGCGAATTCGCCCTCGGCCAGCTCCGGATCAAGCACCAGCCGCAGGTTCGGCAGCTCAGCGCCGAAGCTCTCGCGCAGACGTCGCGCCGCGTGTGGGTGATGGTCCTCGCCGTCGATGGCCATTGCGTGAAATCCTCCCGTTGGTGGTCGTCTGGACCTGCCGCAGCATGGCAGCGATCCTTGACAGAGTTAAGCAGCGCTTCTATCAAATATCAACATCAACTATCGCCAGTGATAATTGACGCGTTCGAACCGAGCCTGTTTCCGGGCTGCTGCACCGACCGCGTGATGGAGACCTCATGACCTCGACGACGTTCCCCGCTGCCCTTGCCGACCTGCAGCAGGTCTGGCCGATGCCGAGCCGGCCGCGGCCGATCACCATTATCGGCGCCGGCGGAATCGTCCGCGACGGGCACCTGCCGGCCTACCGGAAAATGGGCCTGCCGGTCGCCGGGATTTTCGACGTGAACCCGGAGACGGCGAAGGCCCTGGCGAAGGATTTCGGCGTCGAGGTGGTGCACCCGACGCTGGCGGCGGCGATCGCCGCCTGCGGCACCGACGGGATTTTCGACCTGGCGCTGCCGCCGGCGGTGCTGCTCGGCACCGTCGAACAGCTTCCCACCAACAGCGCGGCGCTGCTGCAGAAGCCGGTGGGGCCGGACCTCGCCACTGCGCGCAAAATCGTCGCGGCGATCGACCAGCGTTCGATTACCGCGGCCACCAACTTCCAGTTGCGCTTCACCCCCTCGATGCTGGCGATCCGCGATGCGGCGCGCAAGGGCCTGCTCGGCGAGATCGTCGAGGTCGAGGTGCGGCTCGCGGTCTATATGCCGTGGGAACTGTGGAGCTTCATTCCGCATCTCGATGCGGTGGAGATCCCGCTGCACTCGATCCACTATATGGACTGGATCCGCTCGCTGCTCGGCGAACCCGAGAGCGTCTATGCCAAGGCGGTGAAACACCCGCGCTACCCGACGTTGGCCGATGCGCGCTCCTCGATCATCCTCGACTATGGCGACCGGGTGCGCTGCGCACTGTCGCTCAACCACACCTACAATTACGGACCCGAGCATATCGAGGCGACGATCCGGGTCGAGGGCACGGCGGGCTGCGCCCATCTCACCGTCGGCTATCTGGTCGACTACGTGAAGCCGGTGCCTGAGACGCTGGAAATGACCATCACCGGCGTGCCGTGGACGACGGTGCCGCTGGTCGGTGGCGAGCGGGTGCCGGACGCCTTCGGCTTCGTCATGGCGAACCTGCAACGCTTCGTCGCCGGTGAGGACACGGTGCTCGACACCGACGTGCACGACTCGATCAGGACCATGGCGCTGGTCGACGCGGCGCTGAAATCGAGCCGGCAGGGCGGGGTGGTGCCGGAGGGGGTGTGAGGGCGCGAGTACCGGCCGTGCAGTTATCCTCC
>NZ_LAJE02000165.1 GCF_000970465.2 Devosia insulae DS-56 | reverse complement strand
GAACAGCGCCGCGAACGGCGCGTTGCAATCCTTGATGATGCGATGGGCGGCGAACACGATGGGCACCGGGATATCGGCGAGCGAGTAGCCGAAGCCTGCCGCACCGGGGTCGGCCTTGCCAAGACTGGGAGGGAGGGGATGCATGCAGTAGAAATACGACTCCTTGTCGCGCCAGTACAGGCACTAGCGTCCGTCAAAACGGGAGGCTGAAATTCTCTGGCAGATGGATCCGGCGCGCCGGCGCGCCACCTTGCTGTGGCAGTTCGCCGAGGCGACCCACCCCAGCCATGGCTGTGCGCCCGACGATTACTGGGGGCTGCGTCGCTGGTCGATCACTGAGCGCGGCGCATTCTGGAGCGCCGTGTGGGATTTCTGCGGAGTGATCGGCGACAAGGGCGAGCGGCTCGTGCTCGACGGTGAACTGATGCCGGGCGCGCGCTTCCTGCCCGACGCGACACTGAACTTCGCCGAGAACCTGTTGCGCCGCGACGGGCTGGGCGATGCCATCGTCTTCCGCGACGAGGCGGGGACGCGGCGGCGCTGGAGCTGGGTTGAGCTGCGCCAGACGGTGTCGCGGATGCAGCAGGCGCTGCTGGGGCTCGGCATCGGCCAGGGCGACCGCGTTGCCGGCATGCTGCCCAACATGCCCGAGACCGTGGCGATGATGCTGGCGACCGCCTCGATCGGCGCGGTGTGGTCGTCCTGCTCCCCGGATTTCGGGCCGCGCGGCGTGCTCGACCGCTTCAGCCAGATCGACCCAAAGCTGTTCGTGACGGTGGATGGCTATCACTACAACGGCAAGCTGATCGATATCGGCCCGACCATTGCTGAGGTGGCCGCAGCCCTGACGCCGGCGCAGACGGTGGTGATCGACGTGCTCGGTCGCGCCGCAGGGACCATTGCGTCTATCGAGGGCGCCGTGACGCTGGAAAGCTTCCTCGCGCCCTACGCTGCCCGGCCGGTGCACTTCGCGCGGCTGCCGTTCAGCCACCCGCTGTTCATCCTGTTCTCGTCCGGTACCACCGGCAAACCCAAATGCATCGTCCATGGCGCCGGCGGCACCCTGCTGCAGCATCTGAAGGAGCACCGGCTGCACTGCGATGTGCACGAGGGCGACCGGGTGTTCTACTTCACCACCTGCGGTTGGATGATGTGGAACTGGCTGGCCTCGGCGCTCGGCTGCGGCGCAACGCTCTGCCTCTATGACGGCTCGCCGTTCCATCCCGAACCGAGGCAACTGTTCGACTATGCCGAGGCCGAGCGCTTCACCCTGTTCGGCACCTCGGCGCGCTACCTCGATTCGGTGCGGAAGCTGGCGTTGAAACCGATCGAGACGCACGACCTCGCATCGGTGCGCGCCATCCTCTCCACCGGCTCGCCGCTGGCAGCGGACTGCTTCGACTATGTCTACGCCAACGTGAAGTCCGACGTGCACCTCGCCTCGATCTCGGGCGGCACCGATATCGTCTCGAGTTTGGTGCTCGGCGTGCCGACGCTGCCGGTGTGGCGCGGCGAGATCCAGGCGCCGGGGCTGGGCCTCGCGGTCGACGTCTTCGACGAGGCCGGCCAGCCGATGGCTGAGGGCAAAGGCGAGCTGGTGTGCCGGGCGCCGTTTCCCTCGATGCCGCTCGGCTTCTGGAACGATCCCGATGGTTCGCGCTATCGCGCTGCCTATTTCTCGCGTTTCGACGGCGTCTGGGCCCATGGCGATTATGCCGAGCGGACGGCACACCACGGCATCATGATCCATGGTCGCTCGGATGCGACGCTGAACCCGGGCGGCGTGCGCATCGGCACGGCCGAGATTTACGCGATGGTTGAGGAACTGCCCGAAATCGACAGCGCGCTCTGCATCGGCCAGGAGTGGGAGAGCGATACCCGCGTCGTGCTGTTCATCAAGCTGGTGCCCGGCGCCGTGCTGGACGAGGCCCTGAGGCTCAAAGTCCGCGCTACCATCCGCAGCGGCGCCAGCCCGCGCCATGTGCCGGCCAAGCTGATCGCGGTCGCCGACCTGCCGCGCACCCGCTCGGGCAAGCTGACCGAACTGGCGGTGCGCGACGTGGTGCATGGCCGGCCCGTCCGCAACATCGAGGGGCTGGCCAACCCCGAGGCGCTAAAACTGTTCGAGAACCTCGCGGAGCTCAGCACATGACCAACCCCGTTCACGTCGTCGCTGCCCGCCGCACCCCGATCGGTCGCTTTGTCGGTGCTTTCGCCGAGCTGAGCTCCAGCGCCCTCGGCGCCGCTGCTATCCGGCAGGTCCTCGCCGACAGCGGCGTCGACCCGGCCACGGTCGACGAGGTGATCATCGGCCAGGTGCTGACGGCGGGCGCCGGCATGAACCCGGCGCGCCAGGCGGCGATCGGCGGCGGGTTACCGATCGGCGTGCCGGCCTTCGGTGTCAACAAGGTCTGCGGCTCGGGCTTGAAGGCGATCCACCTCGGCGCCCAGGCGATCGGTGCCGGTGATGCCGAACTGATCGTCGCTGGCGGGCAGGAGAGCATGACCCAGGCGCCACATCTGTTGGCCGGGCGTCGCGCCAGCAAGCTCGGTGACATCGCCGCCACCGACAGCATCATGATCGACGGGCTGGTCGACGCCTTCAACCACGTCGCGATGGGGATCACCGCCGAAGGGCTGGCGGCAAAGTTCGGCATCGCGCGGGAGGCGCAGGACAGCTTCGCCCTGGCTTCGCACCAGAAGGCCGTCGCGGCCGCGGCGGCAGGCCGGTTTGCCGACGAGATCGTACCGGTGAGCGTGACCGAGCGACGGGAAACCCGGCTGGTCAGCGCCGACGAGCAGCCACGGGCCGACACGACGCTCGCGGCACTGGCGAAACTGAAACCGGCCTTCGAGGCCGAGGGCACGGTGACCGCCGGTAATGCCGCCAGCCTCAATGATGGCGCGGCGGCGGTGCTGCTGGCCTCGGAGGCGAAAGCCACTGAGCTCGGGCTGACCTCGCTCGGCCGCATCGTCTCCTGCGCCTCGGCGGCACTGGAGCCGATGGAGATGGGGCTGGGCGCCGCGACCGCGGCGCGGCGGGCGCTCGACAAGGCCGGCTGGCGCTCGGCCGACCTCGACCTGATCGAGCTCAACGAGGCCTTCGCCGCACAAGCGCTCGCCGTGATCGAGGCGATGGACTGGGACCTGGAACGGGTCAACGTCAACGGTGGCGCCATCGCGCTCGGCCATCCGATCGGCGCTTCGGGCTGCCGGGTGGTGGTGACGCTGCTCAATGAGATGCGGCGGCGCAACCTCCGGCGCGGCCTCGCGACGCTGTGCATTGGTGGCGGCCAGGGCGTGGCGATCTGCATCGAACGCTAAAGAGCCGCTAGCTGATATCTTGCTGACATGGCGCATAACGCCAGCGTCACGAGCCCACACCTAGAATGTCAGCTGCATAGGAAATTCGGGTCCTGTGTCCTACTGCTCCCTCCCCCACCAAGTGGAGGGGGCAGTTTTTATGCCGCCGGCCCCATTCCAGCGGTCGGGGCGTAGCACCCAGGATAGACCAGAACCAAAAAAACCGGCGCAAGTTGCGCCGGTTTGGTTTAGCCTGCCGCCGGTGTGGTCAGGAAACGATCTTGGCACGCCCGCGGGCGGCCGTCGCTTTAGGTTTGCGGCCCAGACCAATGGTCTTGGCCAGGCGCGAGCGCGCTTCCGAATAGGTCGGCGCCACCATCGGGTAATCCACCGGCAGCCCCCATTTCGCGCGGTATTCCTCCGGCGACATGTCGTATTCGGTCCTCAGATGACGCTTCAAAGACTTGAACTTCTTGCCGTCTTCGAGGCAGATCAAGTAGTCGGGCGTGATCGATTTCTTCACCGGCACTGCCGGCCTGAGCTCTACGACTACTTCGGGTTCGGACGCGCCGCCCAGACCACTCAGCGTTGCATGCACGGTTGCGATCAGCTTGGGGATGTCGCTGGCGCTCAGTGCGTTGTGACTCACATAGGCGCTGACGATGTCAGCGCTCAGTTCGATCAGTTGGGAACCTCTAGCGTCCGCGATTGCTGCTGCAGCCGAATTCAATGTTCCTGATTCCATTCGTCCCTCGATATTGTTGCCTAGGTTTCGGGTCCTATATGCGGGACACTGCGGCCCACCCTCCGCGCCTCCTCGCAGTTATTGTGCTAGCGCATCACGCATGGGTAGCTTACTTCAATGCGTTATCTAGCCGTTACGTCGCTACGCTTTGCCCTTTACTTCGTCAAGTAAACTTCCACCACTTTCGTCGGATCAACTGAGCAATGCCGATCACTTCTATGCGTGAAACGGTCACCCTGCAGCTTTTGGGGACTCCGGTCCTCCGCTTGGCGGACGGTTCGGCAGTAAAGCTGCGCCAAAAGGCCTATGCCCTTGCAGCTGTGTTGTATCTCGACTTTTCCAGCCGGGCGCGACGGTCGGCATTGGCGGAACGGACCTGGGAAAGCAGCACCGCAGAACAGGCGATGACCAACCTGCGACAGACCCTGCTGCATACGCGTGAACTCGAAGGCAGATACGGGTTCGAGCTATTCGACGCGGACGCTACGGAAATCGAACTCAACCGCGATGTGGTGCTCGACCTGCGCGAGGTCGGCCGCATCCGTAGCGCCGAGGACGCTCCCGAACTCGAGCGGCTGATCGGCCTTTATCGCGGCGAGCTGCTGGCCGGGGTCAGTGGGGTGGGCAGCGAGTTCGACCAATGGCTGGCGCTTGAGCGGACCCGCATCGAGAATCAGTTCGCCAGCCAGGCGACCGAAGCGGCTTTGCGCATCGGCGGTCGCGGCGCCCATTCGGCGCTGTTCCGCCTCGCCGAGCGCCTGCCCTATTCCGACCTGGTGTGTCGCGCCACGATCGAGCTGTTCCGCTCAGAGAATAACGAAAGCGGCGCGCGCGCCGCCTTCGCGGCGTTTCGCAACCGACTGCGCCACGGCCTCGGCATGGAACCGGCAGCGGAAACCGCCGAGCTTTTCGGCGGCGACGAAATCACTACCCCAGCGCAGCCACGCATCGTCGAGCGGCGCCGGCCAATGGCCGATGAGGACCGCGCCCGGGTGAGCTTTGTCCCCCGGGTGGTACTGCTGCCGCCCCTGCAGGACTTCAAGCAGGCGAGCGTACCGAGGCATCTGGCACCGGCGCTGGTCGAGGATGTGACCATCGGCCTGTCGCGGTTGAAGTCGCTGTCGGTGATCGCCCCGCATACGGCCTGGCAGCTCGACCCGTTCACCGCGCTGGACGAGGTGCGGGCGCACCAGATCGATTACGCGGTGGAAAGCCGCATCGCCCCGCATTTCGCCGGCGATGGGCTGTCGCTTGCCATTCGCCTGGTGCGTGCCGCCGGCCGTGAGATCGTCTGGGCGGACAAGTTCGCCTTTTCGGCGCTGTCTGCCCCCGAGCGCTACTGGGACTTCACCAATGGCGTGGCCCGCGCCCTCGCCGAATCGATCGAGACGGCGGAGCTGCAGCGGGAGCGAACGCTGCGCGACGCCGGTGCCTACTCGCATTACCTCGCCGGCCGGCAGAACCTCAGGACGTTCGACCTGCCCAAGATCCGGCGCGGCCGCAAATCGCTGCGCATTGCCCGCGACATCGAGCCGGATCAGGCGACGATCGAGAGCGCGCTGGCCCGCTCCTATGTGGTCGAATGGGTGCTCCGCTCAGGCTCGGACAAGGCGCTGCTCGACAAGGCCAAGCTGCATGCCGAACGGGCCGTATCGATCGATCCCAATGACGGCACGGCGTATCGCGAACTCGGTCGGGTCGCCTTGTTCGACCGCGACCTCGACCAGGCGCTGGTTCACATGTCCACCGCCGCCGAACTGGCGCCGAACCACGCCGACATCCTCGCCGATTACGCCGACACGCTGGCCCACAATTCCAACCACCGCGAGGCTCTGGACAAGATCAACGCGGCCATGCGGCTCAACCCGATCCCGCCGGACGAATACCTGTGGACGCTGGGCGGCATCAACTTCTTCCGCGGCCGCTTCGACGAGGCGCTGGCCAACCTCAGCCAGATGAAAAACCCGGAACCGGCCTATCGCCTGATGGCCGCCGCCGCCGCGATGGCGGGGCAGATGGACCTCGCCCGTCGCTACCGCTTGCAAGCGCTTAGATTGCAACCGGATTTCACAACCGCTCGTTGGCTATCGCGAGTGCCGCAGCGCGATCCCTCTGATGTCGATCTGTATATAGACGCATTGCACAAGGCCGGTTTCAAGTAGGCCGCAAGGAGATGTACTTATGCGTTACGTGATCATCGGACAGAAAGATTCTGAGCAGTTGCTGGTCGTCGACACCCAGCAGATGACTGTGACCCCCGTTGACCAGGACACCGTGGTCCCGGCCGACGTTCGCTCCGCACTGCAGTCGGGCAACGCCCTTGTTGACGGTATCAACATCGCGGTGGCCGCAGGCAATCGCGCCGATGGCAGCGGTGCCTGGTTCTACAACGCCAAATAACTCTTGAATTTCGGAGCCCAGCTCCGCCCAGCCGGTCCGGCTCCGGGCGGCACGCGCAATCCCGCAGCCCTGCTGCGGGATTTGTCGTTGCATTTCACCGCCCTCGGCATCACCCGGCTGGCGCGCCAGACCGGGCTCGATCGCATCGGCATCCCCTGCTACGCCGCCATCCGCCCTAACTCGGCGACGCTCGCCACCCACCAGGGTAAGGGCGTCGACGACATTTCGGCGCAAATCTCGGCGGTGATGGAGGCGGCCGAATACGCCATCGCCGAAACCCCTGAGACGCCGCAGCGGACCCTCAGCATCGCCGAGGCGCGGGCCGGCGGCCACGAGCTGCTCGACGTCACGCACCTCTTGCCGCGCCGCGCTGCGATTGATGAAAGCAAGCCGATCTCCTGGGTCGAGGGGTTTGACCTCGCGACCGACGCGCCGGTGCTGGTGCCCTATGACGCGGTGGTGCTCGGCACCCCGCCCCGCGACTTCATCGGCCTCCAGCAATCGACCAACGGCATCGCCGCGGGAACGCGGCTGTCGGGCGCCATCCTCCACGGCCTCTGCGAAGTGATCGAGCGCGACGCGGTGTGCCTCTGGAGCTACAAGCCAGATGCGGCAGCAAAGGCCACGGCCGTCTCCCCGGCGGCGTTCGGCGACAGGACGGTCGACGCGCTGACCGACAAGATCATGCGCGCCGGCTTCCGGCTGCGGCTGTTCGACCAGACCAACAATATCGGCGTGCCGGTGATCTATGCGGCCTTGTTTCCCGCCGATGGCGCCGACAAACATTTCGACCTGACCACCGGCGCCAGTTGCCACCCGGTCGCGGCGGTTGCGGCGCGGCGCGCCATCGTCGAGGCGGCGCAGACCCGCATCACCAATATTGCCGGGGCGCGCGACGACATCGTCGAGGGCGAGTACGACCAGCGGCTCGGCCGTTCCATCGCCGTATTGACCGAGCCGACGCCAACCACCCGGCCGGCGCCGGTCGGCCTCCCCGCAGACAGTGGCGAGGACGTGCTGATCGCTGCGCTTCAGGCCGGGCTGGCGCGAGCCGGGCTGAAGCGCGTCGTCGTCATTCCGCTCGGCGGCGCGCAGTTCGGCATCGAGGTGGCGAAAATCTATGTGCCCGGCCTCGAAGACCGGCTGACCAATTCCAACTGGCGCCCGGGCTCGCGCGCCACTGCAGCCATGCTGGGGTTCCTGTGAAAGTCCTGTTCGCCGGCCCGTCGCTTTCGGGAGCAGACTATGATCGCAGCGGGCTCGATATCCGCCCGCCGGCGCGGAAAGGCGATCTCTACCGCGCCGTGCTGGATGGCGCCGAGGCCATCGGGCTGATCGACGGCGTATTCGGCTTCGTCCCCTCGGTCTGGCACAAGGAAATCCTGTTCGCACTCAAGCGGGGGATTACCGTGCTCGGCGCCGCCTCGATCGGGGCGCTGCGGGCGGCGGAGTGTGCGCCCTATGGCATGGTGCCGGTCGGACCAATCGCCCGGAGCTATGTCAGCGGCGCCCGCACCGAGGATGCCGATGTCTGCCTCGCCCATGCCCCGGCCGAACTCGACTTCCTGCCGCTGAGCGAGCCGCTGGTCGACGCCGAAGCGACCATCGCCGCCATGCAGGTAACCCCAGCCGAGGCGCTTACCCTGCGGCTGGCGGCCAACGCCATCTACTTCGCCGACCGCACCCCCGAGGCGATGGTCGCCGAAGCTGGGCTCGACCCGTCATTTGCCGCCCGCTACCGCGCCGCCCGGGTGCGCGCCAAAACCGCCGATGCGCTGCTGCTGGTCGAGCAACTGCGGGCCCTGCCTCCAGGCCGAGGCGCGATCCCGGACTGGGTCTTCGTCGAGTCCGAGCCCTGGAGCAGCTACCTGGCCGAAATCGGACAACAGGCGGCCTAGCGCCGTTACCACACGCGGCGCTATGCTGGCCGAAGACGGAACCGGGAGGGGCCCATGGCCATCCGCCGTGCTGGCTTTGCCTTGCTGCTGATGCTCGGGCTCCATGGTGCCGCTCAGGCGAGCGACCCCATGCTCGGACAGGCGGAAATCGAACGGCGCGCCGAAGCCGCCGCGCGCTACCTGGTTGCGACCGAGACTGCCGAAGGGCGCTTCTTCTACGAGTTCGATTTCCTGCGCTCGCACTTCACTGCCGATGACAACATCGTCCGCCAGGCAGGCGCCGGGTTCATCCTCAACCAGTTCTACTTCCTCTCCGGCAAGCCCGGCTTCGCCGAACCGTCGGCGCGCAGCATCGCTTACTATGAGGCGCAGTCGATCGCTGTCGGCGATGGCCTGCTGCCATCCGAAGACGAGACGCTCGCCGGAGGACGAGCCGGCGGCGCGGCGCTTGCCCTGCTGGCCGAGCTGTTTCACAGCCGCGCTATCGGCACGGACTTCCGCCCCGACCTGCGGCAGGGCTGGTTCAAGGGGCTCGCGGCGCAACAGCTGCCCGACGGCGGCATTGCGCAGGTGCCCGGGCAAACCACGGCCGACTCCTACGCCACCGGCGAGACCTGGCTGGCGCTGGCGCATTACATCGACCTCGTTCCGGACGCCGCAGAGGTCGCAGCGACACTCGAGCGGCTCGAAGCCGGGGTCATGGCTCGGTACCTCGCCGCGCCCGACCGGATGTTCGCGCATTGGGGCATGATGGCGGCGGCCCAGCGGCTCGCCACCACCGGCGAGGACCGCTATCGCGACTTCCTCAAGCAGTTCGCCGCCAACTATGTCGAGGCCCTGATGCCTTCCGCCGACAGCGGCACCAACACCTGCGCAGCGCTCGAAGGGGTGATTGCCGCGGCTGCCGCACTCGAGCGGCACGGCGTTCCCGATCTGGCCGCAACGCTGCGAGCCCGTATCGAGACGGACCTGCCGCACAATCTCAATCTGCAATTGCCGCGCGACAGCACGCGGCTGGCGTTCGGGCCAGGCCAGTATTACGAGGATCCCAAACTGAAAACCCTGGCCGGCGCCTTCCGAAACGGCGCCTACGTGTTGCGGTCGCGGGTCGATTCGACCCAGCATTGCCTCTCGACTCTGCTGCTCTATCGACAGTTGATCGAGGGCGTCGACGACTGGAAGATGTGAACGGCGTCAGTGTTTTACTGAGTTGCCGCCGCATTGGCGAAGTGCTTTAGTTAGTTGTGTGCGAAATCGCGCAGAGGAGACTAAGTATGCCCGCAGTCTCAACCAAGCACCGCCTCGCCCGCCGTATCCGCCTCGGCACCATCGCAACGCTGGTCGCTGGCGGCCTGCTGCTGCTCGCGCCGTCGGCCAGCTCGCAGACGGTGACACCACAGAGTGTCGATCCACTGCAGCACTTCATCGACTGCGCCGGCGTCCTGATCACCGCTCCGGACATCCACGCCGCCAACTGCCTGCCCAGCAATGTCGGGCCCGAAACCAGGGCGCTCGGTGCTGCCGGCAGCGGCGGCGGTGGCCAGGTCGACTGCCGGGTGCTCGACGGGTACGAAGACGTGATCCAGATCGACGGCGACAGCGACTGTCCCTATGACGACACGGACGACACCAGCGACGACTACACTCCCCGCGGGTGATCCCTAGTGGAGCGGCGCGCCTTTGAGGGTGCGCACTTCCACTGGATAGATCAGCCGGGCATGCGCGACGGTCACCGAGTGCAGCGGCCCTTCGATCTTCTCCTCCCAGAAAGCCAGGAACTTTCTGAGGCTGGGGAACTCAGGGAACACATCGTATTGCTGCCAGACGAAATCCTGCAGCAGTTCGAGATGATCGGGCACGCGATAGATGATCTGCGCGGTGGTGAGGCCGAAACCTTCCGTATCGGCGCTCGGGGCGGTCAACAGCGACATCAGGCACCTCCGATGGGCGGGCGACCGGATGAGCATGAGGCGAAGTCGCCCGCATGACAATAGTGTTGCACGAATAGTTTAACGATTTCAATATCATAGCAGCAACCACCCGGGAGTGCTGACAACGCCGCGGCAGCCGTGCAAGGCTATGCTTGGGGAGGAGCCGACCATGCCAGCCCAGATGCCCGAGACCACGCGCAGCTTCCTCGCCGCCCTGCCCGCGGCGCAGCGGCACGCCCTGGAACACCTCAGGCAGGTGATCATCGCCGCGGCGCCTCGGGCGGAGGAGTATGTCGGCTATGGCATCCCCGCCTTTCGGCAGGATGGCGCGCTGGTGTCGTTCGGCGCCGCCAAGTCGCATTGCGCCTTCTATGTGCAGAGCCCGGCGGTGATGGAGGCGCATGCGGCCGAGCTCACCGGCCTTGATACGTCGAAAGGCACGGTGCGGTTCACGCCCGACAAGCCGCTGCCCGACGCGCTGGTGACTCGCCTGGTCGAGGCCCGGCTTGCCGAAAATGCAGCGCGCCGGGCCAACAAGTCGTAGACTGAACTCCGCGGCCAGCCTTGAAGGAGGCAGTGATGGCAACACTGGTTCGACTGACAGAGGAACAGATTGAACGCCTGATCGTCGGCATGGAGGAAATGGAGGAGCGCCTCAAGGATATGCACGCCGAACTGATCGACATCGGCGTTCCCAAGGACACACTCAGCCGCTTCGCCCGACTGCATGATCGCTACACCGAAGGCGTGGCGTTCCTCCTCAGGCAGCGTGAGCTTGGCCGCTCCGAGGATCGTTCGGGCTGATCGCTCCGGCCCTCAGCGAACGACGTTGTTAGAAGAGGTGGGTGACGCCGGCTGGGCCGGCCTCGACCCGCGTCCGATCGAGCGTGATGTGCTGCGGTCCAAGGCGATCGAAGAGGCGTATCCCCTCCCCCAGCAGCACCGGGATCACCTGGATGACGATCTCATCGACCAGGCCTGCTCTCAGCCCCTGCTGGATGACGTTGGCGCCCATCAGGTCGACATGTCCGCTCTTACTGGCCGCCACCGCCTGGCGGACGGCACTCTCGATGCCATCGGTGACGAAGGTGAAGGCCGACGAAATCTCGTCTTCGGGTGGCGAATGGTGGGTCATGACGAAATACGGGCCATGCCCCGGCGGCTTGCCGCCCCAGCCGCCGGCCACATCATAAGTGCGACGGCCGACAACCGTGGCGCCTTCGACGGCATCGACCTCCTGCTTCCCGCGGAGTGGCAAACAGGCAGCGCGAGCTGGCCGTTCCGAAGATCCCTCGATTGACCAGACGCATCGGCCGCCACCGACGCCGGCGACCTTAGCCTCGCTTGATGAGAGACATGGGGCGCCGAAGCGCCCCCTGCTCAGAAGCCGAACTTGCCGTTCTGGTTCCGCCATTCGGCCTGCGGCGGAATGGTTTCGAGCGTGTCCCAGTGTTCGGCGATCTTGCCGTTCTCGACCCGGAACAGGTCGTAGAACGACGTCGGCTGGCCGCCGAACTTGCCCTCGCTCACCACCAGCACGAAGTTCCCCTCGCCCAGCACCTTTTGCACAATGTCGTACTTCATGGTGATGCCGGCCTTGGCCATCACCTCGAGCGCCGCGCCGAGGCCGGAGAGGCCGTTGGCGATCTGCGGATTGTGCTGGATGTAGCTGTCGCCGGCAAAATAGCCGGCGAGTTTGTCGAGCCGGCCATTGACCAGGATGTCGTCGACGAACTGACCCACCAGCGCCTTGTTTGCTGCCGTCTTGTCGAGATCGATGGCAACAGTCGCTCCATCGATCATGGTGTTGCCGCTTGGGTTGGCCGAGGCCGCCGTCTCCTGCAGGTTGTCCCAATGCTCGACGATCTTGCCGTTCTCGAAGCGGAAGATATCGAAGCCGATCTTGGGGCCGAAGAACTCGTACTCGGTATGGGCGAAGACATAGTCGCCATCCTCGAACACGCGCACCGTGTTGACCTTGGCCGAGTTCGACGGCAGCGCCGCCAGCAGCGCACCGAAGCCGGCGAGCCCGTCGGCTGCCCCCAGATTATGCTGCGTGTACTGTTCGGGATTGATGATGGCGACCGGCTCGGCGGCGCCGGTTTCGATGGCTTTGAGCAGGTCGACGACCTGCTGCTCCTGAGTGCTCATGGCTGGCTCCTGTGCAAATGCGGCTGAGGTTGGCAGCACTGCTGCCGTGATCAACGTCGCCAAGGCGATCGCTGCGAGGTTTCGGCTCGGCATTTTCTGTATCCATATCGGTTACACATAATGGTATCTAATATGGATACACATTATTGTAAAGAGGTCTGGCTCGACGGGCGCGCCTCAGTGTCAGGCGACCTTGTTGCGCTCGGCGATGTCGGCGGCGAGATCGGCAATCGTGGTTTGCGCCAGCTGCGCCTGCAGCGCCCGTTCCGCCTCCAGCATGCGGCCCTTCAGCACCGCATCGATATTGCGGCCAACCGGGCATTGCGGGTTGGGCGCGTCATGCAGGGCAAACACCTGCTGCTCCTCGTCGATCGCCCGATAGACATCCAGGAGGCTGATCCGGCTCGCCGGATGCGCCAGCAACGCGCCGCCGCCGGCCCCCAGTTGCGACGTGGTGAGGCCCGCTTTGGCAAGCTGCGTGAGCAGGCGGCGGATGAAGGTCGGATTGGTGTTCACGCTGGCGGCAATGAGCTCCGACGTCGCGGGCTCGCCACCCTGATAGGCGAGAAAGGTCAGGATATGCGTGGCAACGGCGAAGCGCGTGTTCATCGAAAGTATCCCATCTGTACCCAAGATAGGAACACACCGGCCATCTGGCAACTGCCCGTCATCACGGCGACGCGGCGAACTCGCCGCGCAAGGCCAAGGCCGGCGGATAGCCGAACTGGGCCTTGAACGCCCGGCTGAACGCCGCGTCGGAATCGTAGCCGACCCGCCGGCCGACCTCGCTGACCCTGGTGTCCGGGCCCTTCAGCATCTCGTTGGCGAGCAGCAGCCGCCAGCGCGTCTGGTAGTGCAAGGGGGCCGCGCCGATCAGCGTGGCGAAGCGTTCGGCAAAGCTCGAACGCGACATCCCGGCAATGCCGGCGAGTTCGGCAACGGTCCGGCGGCGGAACGGCTCGTCGTGAATGGCTTTCAGCGCCCGGCTGATCCGGATATCGGCGAGGGCGCCGAGCCAGCCGCGCTTTTCCGGTGGTGCGGTGCGGACCCAGGTGCGCATCGCGCGGATCACCAGCACGTCGATCAGCCGCGAGATCATCAGCGACGAGCCGGGATGCGGCACCCTTGCCTCGGCGAGGAGGAAATGTGCAATGCCTTCGACCCAGGCCTCCTCTTCGCTGCGCAGCGCCTTCGAGATGTGGATCAGTGACGGCAGCACGGCGAGCATGGTCGGCATGTTGTCGCCCTCGAAGCGGAAGGCCCCGGTGATAAGCTGAGTCATCGCCCCATTGCCGCCAAGCCGGATGGCGAGTTGCTCCCGCATCTGTGCCTCCAGCACCTCGCGGATCGGCACCGGCGTGGCGTCACCAACGCTGATGCTGTGGCCGCTCCCCTGCGGCAACACGATCAGGTCACCGGCCGCGGCGATGACCCGTTTGCCGTCGCTGGCCCGCACCTCCATCGTGCCCTCCGACACCACGTGGAAATAGGCCGAGCCGGCATCGAACTGCAGCGCCCAGGGCGCCGTGAGCTCGCTTGAAAAGATCAGCTCGCCGCGCAGCCGGATCAGCGTCAGCACCTGCGACAGCAGGTCGACCCGCGACGCCATCATCGGGAAAGCGGCATCGGATTCCGGAGCATGAACTCTGGAGGCGCGATCATGGTTGTTCACGGCTCTCACCTCTATCTCTACGGCATCGCTTGGCGAGGAACTTCAACAATCCTCGGCCGAAACGCAAGATCCGGTTTTCTGAGCTCGGCGCCAGCCAGCGGCAAGTCGACTTTGCCGATCGTCCAACCTCGCCTCAACATATGGAGATGAAAATGAAGTCCATTCTGTCCGCCGTCGTGTTCAGCGCCGCCGCAGTCGGTGCTGGTGGCGCAGCCTTCGCCCAGGAGCCCGCGAGGAATGTCGTCCTCGTCCACGGCGCCTTTGCCGACGCATCGAGCTGGGACAAGGTCGCCGCCATCCTTTCGGCCAAGGGCTACAAGGTGACCCAGGTCGCCAACCCGCTCACCTCGCTGGCCGACGACGTTGCCGCCACCAAGGCGGCGCTCGACGCCCAGGACGGCCCGACCGTGCTGGTCGGCCACTCCTGGGGTGGCGTGGTGATCGGCGAAGCCGGCGCCGACGCCAAGGTCAAGTCGCTGGTCTATGTCTCGGCCTTCGCGCCGGACGAGGGCGAAACCCTGACCAAGCTGCTGTCGGGTGGTGCACCGAGCGAAGGCGTCAAGGCGATCCGTCCGAACGCCGAGGGCGGCCTGATCTTCGACCCGGCGCAGTACCCTGCATTGTTTGCCGGCGACCTGCCGGTGGCGAAAGCCGAGGCCAATGCAGCGACGCAGCTGCCCTCGAACCCGGCCAACTTCGAAGCGGTAGCTGAGGTTGCCGCCTGGCACGACAAGCCGAGCTTCTACGTGGTGACCGCCGAAGACCTGGTGCTGCCCCCCGACGCGCAGCGCTTCTTTGCCGGCCGCATCGGCGCGACTGTCACCGAGATCAAGGCCAGCCATTCCGGCCTCATCTCGAAGGCCGAGGACGTTGCCAAAGTGATCGAAGCGGCCGCGCAGTGACGGTTCTAGCCATGGGGGGCGCCGGCGCAACAGCCGGCGCCCCCATCAGCGTGAATTGCGAACAAAGCGAGAATGATGCTTCCTGATCCGGAACTTTTTCCGGATCGATTCGCGTGCAGACTGCCTTAGCCCCCCACTATCTCGACAAGCTGAACCCCGAGCAGCGGCAGGCGGCGGAGCATCTGGGCGGGCCGCTGCTGGTGATCGCCGGGGCGGGATCGGGCAAGACCAACACCTTGGCCCACCGGGTGGCGCACCTGATCGTCAACGGCGCCGATCCGCGCCGCATCCTCCTGATGACTTTTTCGCGCCGTGCCGCCAGCGAGATGCAGCGCCGGGTCGAACGGCTCGTGGCGCAGGTGATGGGCGCCAAATCCGGCATCATCACCGATGCCCTGAGCTGGGCCGGCACCTTCCACGGCATTGGCGCGCGGCTGCTGCGCGAGCATGCCGAGCAGATCGGCCTCTCTCCCGGGTTCTCGATCCACGATCGCGAGGATTCCGGCGACCTGATCAACATCATCCGGCACGAGATGGGGTTCTCGGAAGCCAAGCAGCGCTTTCCCACCAAGGGCACCTGCCTTGCCATCTACTCGCGCGTGGTCAACGCGCAGGACGATCTCGACGCGGTGCTGAAACAGGCGTTCCCCTGGGTCGCCATGTGGGGGCCGCAACTGCGCGAGCTGTTCGCCGCCTATGTGGAACAAAAACAACGCCAGCAGGTGCTCGATTACGACGACCTGCTGCTCTACTGGGCCGCCATGATGCGCGAGCCCAGCATCGCCGCCGACCTGGGCGGGCGCTTTGACCACGTGCTGGTCGATGAGTACCAGGATACCAACCGGCTGCAGGCCTCGATCCTTTTGGCCCTGAAGCCTTCGGGCGATGGGCTGACCGTAGTCGGCGACGACGCCCAGTCGATCTACTCGTTCCGCGCCGCCACGGTGCGCAACATCCTCGATTTTCCCGGCGCCTTCACGCCGCCGGCGCGAATGGTGACGCTCGACCGCAATTATCGCTCCACCCAGCCGATCCTCGAAGCCGCCAATGCGGTGATCTCGGAGAGCAAGGAGCGCTTCACCAAGAACCTCTGGACCGAGCGCGCGGCGACCGAGAAGCCGCAGCTGGTGACGGTGAAGGATGAGCCGAGCCAGGCCCGCTATGTGGTCGAGAGCGTCTTGGCTTGCCGCGAGGGCGGCACGGCGCTGAAGCAGCAGGCTGTGCTGTTCCGCACCTCCTCGCATTCGGCCGAGCTCGAGATCGAGCTGACCCGCCGCAACATCCCGTTCGTCAAATATGGCGGGCTGAAATTCCTCGACAGCGCCCACGTCAAGGACATGCTGGCGCTCCTGCGCTTCGTCGACAACCCGCGCGACCGCGTCGCCGGTTTTCGCGTGCTGCAGCTGCTGCCGGGCATCGGGCCGGGCGCGGCGGGCAAAGTGCTCGACCGCATGGCGGAAAGCCCCGACCCGCTGGTCGAGCTGTTGAATACCGCTCCCCCGCCGCGCGGCTCCGAAGCCTGGCCGGCTTTGCTCGAAGTGGTGCAGCATCTGGGCCAGGGCGGTGGCGGCTGGCCGGCCGAACTGCTGCGGGCCCGCATGTGGTACGAGCCGCTGATGGAGGCGGTGTACGAGGATGCCGAGGTCAGGAAGGAGGACCTGTATCAGCTCGAGCAGATCGCCGCAGGCTATCCGAGCCGCGAGCGCTTCATCACCGAGCTGACGCTCGATCCGCCCGACGCCACCTCGGACCAGGCCGGCGTGCCGCTGCTCGACGAGGATTTTCTGATCCTCTCGACCATCCATTCGGCCAAGGGGCAGGAATGGAAGAATGTCCACGTGCTGAACGTCGTCGACGGCGCCATCCCCTCCGACCTCGGCACGGGTTCGACCCATGAGCTGGAGGAGGAACGACGGCTGCTCTATGTGGCGATGACCCGCGCCCGGGACGAGCTGCATCTGATGGTGCCGCAGCGCTTCTACGTGCACCAGCAGACGCCCTATGGCGACAAGCACGTCTACGCGCAGCGCAGCCGCTTCATCACCAAAGCCATGCTGCCGCTGTTCGACGACATGTTCTGGCCGGCGGTGAAGCCGGCCGCCATCAGCGGCCTCGCGCCGGCGGCGCCGCGCATCGATGTCGGCGCCGGACTCCTGGCGATGTGGAAGAAATGAAAGCCTGACATGCCCTGGCAGGAACATGCGTTAGGCTTGTCAGTATGAAAAAGCCGCTCAACCTCACCCTGCCCCACGCGCGTCGCATCTGGCTGCATGCTCAGCGGCTCGATGAACGCGAGCCGTTCGGCGCCGGGCCGGAGGCGACCCGTAAGGCGGTGGAGCAACTGGGCTATGTGCAGATCGACACCATCAACGTCATCGAGCGCGCCCACCACCACATCCTGTTCACCCGCATCCCGAACTATCGGCGCAGCGACCTCACGCAGGCGCAATCGGTCGACAAGTCGGTGTTCGAGTACTGGACGCATGCGCTGGCCTATGTGCCGGTGCGCGACCTGCCCTTCTATCTCGATGAGATGAAGCAGCATCGCAGCGAGCCGATGCGCTGGTATGCCGATGCCGACCCCAACGATCTGAAAAAACTGCTGCGCCAGATCAGGAAGGATGGCGCCATCTCGATCCGCGACATCGACACCGACGAGCTGGTCGAAAAGGACCACCCGTGGGGCAGCCGCAAGCCAAGTAAGCGGGTGCTGCAATACGGCTTCTTTTCGGGCGAACTGACCATTTCCGAGCGCATCGGCATGGTGAAAACCTACGAGCTGATGGCCCGCCACTTCGGCAAGCTGCCCAAGGCGTCAACGGAGCGGCAGATCGATACCTACCTGCTCGATCGGGCGCTGACGTCGCAGGGGCTGATCAGCGGCCCCTCGGTGATGCACCCAAAGCTCCGCTTCAGCTCCGAACTGGCCAGACAGATCGAGACCAGGCGGCGGAAGAAAGCGCTGCTGCCGGTCACCATCGGGGACGATCCGACGCTGCATTATGCAACACCCGAAGCGCTGGAAACGCCGGAACCCGAGGGTCCGCCGCTGGTGCACATCCTGTCGCCGTTCGACCCGCTGGCCATCCAGCGCCGCCGCACCAGCCTGTTCTTCGGCTACGACCATGTGTTCGAGGCCTATGTGCCCAAGGCCAAGCGCAAGTTCGGCTACTTCACCCTGCCGGTGCTGGCCGGCGACGAGATCGTCGCGGCGCTGGACCTGAAGACCGACCGGGCGGCCGGCAAAGTACTGATCCAGGCCTGGCACTGGGTGGGCAAGGGCAACGCCGCCGAGCATAAGACAATGCTCGAGGAGGAGCTGGGCCGGTTCGAGCGGTTTCAGCTGAGGGATTAGGGTCGAGTCGGGAGAGCACGGACCGCGCCCCTATCGCCCCCTCGCCCCTCTGGGGAGAGGGTCGGGGTGAGGGGCGCCAAGCGCTCGTCCGGTGCGGCTAAAAAAAGCAGCAACCGCCCATCCGGTGTGCTTGGCTACCCCTCACCCTAACCCTCTCCCCAATGGGGAGAGGGGACGCGCGTTGCACGGCTTGGGCCGCCTACCGTGCCCGCACCTTGAGCCCGGTCTGGCTGAGGATCAGTTCCGCCTGCGCCGCCGACACCACCGCGCCCTTGAAGCGGCCGGCCTGCGCCAGGATCGACAAGCCTCCGAGGTCGGCGCCGCGCAGGTCCGCATCCTGGAAGCGGGCGTCGTCGATATTGGCTTCGCGGATCGAACAGTTCTCGAACGACGCTTCGCGGAAATCGCATTTGGCGAGATCGGCGGAGCTGAAGTCGACGCCGACCAGCGTCTCCTTGCGGAAATTGAAGCCGGGGAGCTTGGCCGAGACCAGGAGCGTGTTGGTGAAGCGCACATCCATCGACCTGGCGTCGGCCATGTCGCAGCCGGTGAGCTTGCAATCCTCGAATGATACGGACGACAGCGTCGCGCCGCGAAAGCTCGCATTGTTGAAGTCCGACGAACGGAACGCCGCATCCTCGAGGTTGGCGCCCCGGAACAGCGCGAAGGCGCCGCGGCAGTTGAGGAAGCGGGCAAGCTCGAGCTCGGCCTTGCCGAAATCGGTGCGCGCGAAGCTACAGCGCTCGAACACCCAACCGGTCAGATCGAGATCGGCGAGCTTGGCTTCATCGAGAGTGCAGCCGACGAGACGTACCGGATCATCGCCGATGAGGCCGGCAACGTCGGCGCGCGTGAGGGTGCGATCTTCTATGGTCATGGCGGGCGGATGCATGCCGCGGTTGTATCCGAGTCGAGTCGGACTGGCGCTATTCGCCCTGTGGCAGAAGCCCGCCTACGGCAACGAAATCCGCTACCTCGCCATCCGGCGGCCCGACGATCATGATTTCGACGGGGTCATCGCCGTCCGTGAACAACAGGCCCGCGTGGGTCGCGCCATATGCCTCGTAAAGCGCTGGCCGCTTGCAGCGCAACTCGCCTCGACCGGCCGGAAAGCCCGGTGTGGTGAGGACTGTGAATTCCACCTCGGCCAGCGTTTCGCCGTCTGCACAGAGTTTGCCGATACCATTGATTTGCATAGCGAAAAGCTATGCGACCGAACCTGACAGTTCGCTGACAACAAACAAGAACGGCGCCCTTCTGGGCGCCGTTCGGTCGGACTGGTGTCGTCCAATAGCTGCTTAGTTGAAGCGGTAGCGGACCGTGCCGCGCAGCTCGTGGATCCAGTTATTGTCGATCTCGAAATACCCCTCTTGGGTCGGATCGGTGGGTGCGTTGTTGATCTGGTTGATGTAGAGGCCGCGATAGCCGACGTCCGCCACCCAGCTGCCCATGTCATAGCCCACACCGACCATGACGGCCGCTGCCGCGCTGACATTGCCGCCGGTCGGGACCGGGACGGGAACGCCCCACGGCGAGTTGGTCTCGGCATGGTTCCAGGCCAGACCGGCGCCGGCGCCGACATAACCGAAGGCGCCACCGGCACCCGAGGAGTAGCTGAAGTCGCCGCCAAGGCCGAAATCGTAGTAGATGTTGGCCAGCGCGACGGTCGAACGCAGCATCAGCGTGTAATCGCCATCGTCGAGACCACCGTCATCTTTAGTGATCTTCAGGCCCTTGGTCTCGACCGAGTCGATCGTGCCGTCGAAGCGGAGGCCGGTACCGGTTTCGTAACCGAAGCCAGCGCCCCAGCTATAGCCGTAGCCATATTCGACGATCGGATCGATGTCGTCGGCATCCCACGGATGCTTCACTTCGGGCGCCCAGTGCAGGTTCAGCGCGGCCGAGCCGCGCAGGTAGAACGAGCCGCCAATGTCGTAATCGACTTCGGGAATTTCGGGATATTCGGGCATATCGGCCGCCACCACGGGGCCGGCGAGCAGCAGGGCGGTTCCTACCGCAGCCGCTGAAGCGAGATATCTACGCATATTGCAGGGTCCTTGTTGCCACGACGACACCAGTCGAGTGGACCCACCTTGCCTGCCTTTTCTTAAAACCCACTTAACCCTAACGGATAACCCTAATGTCGAGTGAAGGAGATGCGTTAACGAAGTCTTCCCGCGCGGAGGTGGTTACTTGAGGGATCGGTGCGGGCTGACCCCCACCTGTCCCCTCCCCCTCAACAGGGGGAGGGAGACGTTAGCCTCGATATCTGTGAGAGGGTCTCCCTCCACATTCCGGGGACGCTATTGCGTCCCCTAGGGGG
>NZ_LAJE02000164.1 GCF_000970465.2 Devosia insulae DS-56 | reverse complement strand
GATGTCCATCACCGCGGGCGTCGCCTGCGGCACCGAGAAGCCGGCAACGATGTCGTAGCGGTTCTCGCCGTCGGCCAGCACCTTATCGAGCACGTCGGTGGCGTTCTCGTCGCGGGTATAGACGCTGGCGCCGCGGATTTCGGGCTGCTGGAAGCTGTCGGCGTGCAGCGAGATGAACAGGTCGGCCTTGTTCTGCCGGGCGAGGTCGACCCGCTCGTTGAGCGACAGATAGGTGTCGTCCTCGCGGGTCAGCGCCACATCGAAGCGGCCGGAATCGATCAGCACCTTCTGCAGCTGCAGCGCGAAGGTGAGCGTAATGTCCTTCTCGTGCGTGCCGTTGGGCGCGCTGGCGCCGTTGTCGACGCCGCCATGGCCGGGGCCCAGCACCACCAGCGGGCGGGTGGCGGTGATCGGGGCGTGCGTGCCGGGGTCGGTCGGAGCCGTTACCGGCGCCGTGCCCTGGTTGGCGTTCGAGGCGGCAAGGTCGGAAGCGACCTTGGTCGCGAACTCCTGGGGCGTTGCCGTGATGATGTCGACGACGAGGCGCGCAGGCTGGTCGGCGACCGCATCGAGGATATAGGCCTGCTGCACCTGAGCCGGCTCGGCCAGGGTCAGCATGGTGCGTGCCCTGCCCTTTTCCGCCATTTCGACGGTGTAGCCGGTGACGATGCCCTTGCCCGCGACATCGGCCGGCGCCAGGATCTTCAGTTCGAACGCCTTGACGTCGATGGCGATGCGGTTGGGCTTATCGAGCGAGACGATGGCAAACTCGGTCGGCCCCGAGAGATCGATGATCAGGCGGGCCCGCTGCGGCGTCGCGGTGACGCGCGCATCGATGACATCGGGGTAATCCTCGATCGATTCGAGCTGAGCGAAGGCCGGATGCGTGGCGAAGAGGCAAGCCACGAGGACCAGCACAATCGCCGCAAACCCAGCAATTCCGCAGGTGTGGCCGGCGGAACCGGCAGATTTCAACAAGACAGCATCGCTCCCCAAGGGTAGTGCAACACGCCAGATCACTCGGGCGATTCTGCGGCGTTACGCACGGCGCGTCGACAATGCAATAATGTGATCGCTCTGAAAGCCGCCCGTACCCATGGGTTTTGAGTTTCCTGTTGCCAATTTGCGGCAACAACCCTAAAGCCATCTTGAGGCGGCCTGCTACCGCCACCATATGCCGGAGCGGCGCAATCGGTGCCCCTGGCCCTCGTGGTCGGCAGCGGCGGATCGGAAATCACCTGAGGTGAGACCGGTCTGAAGTGCGGCACATTTGGCGCCTCGCGATAGAATCTCGATCCCTCGGGGTCGAAGAACAGGCGGTTTGATTAGCGCTGGCCTGTTCTCAAGGAAGAGGTCTGATGGCCATCGGGCAGACAAAGAGTGACGCGATCCCGAACAGCGGTTGCGCTTTTGTCGTCGAAGTCCCGGCTGCCTTCGCTCTCCAGTCTCGTGGCGGCGCGCGCGCCGTCGCTTTTACCGGCGCCACTGGCGCTTCCCTTCTAGAACCAATCGCCTCGCATGGCGCCACGCCAGGAGGACCGGCTCGCCGGTCGATCGGTGTCGGCGCGCGACGGCGCGGAGACTTAGTCTATGGCTACAAAGCGCATGCTGGTGGATGCCATCCACCCGGAAGAAACACGGATTGTCGTCACTAACGGGAACCGGCTCGAAGAGTTCGATTTCGAATCCGCCCAGCGGCGGCAGCTCAGGGGTAATATCTACCTCGCAAAGGTGACGCGCGTAGAGCCGTCGCTCCAGGCGGCTTTCATCGAGTATGGCGGCAACCGCCACGGCTTCCTCGCCTTCTCGGAAATCCATCCCGACTATTACCAGATCCCCATTGCCGACCGCGAAGCGCTGCTGCGCGACGAGGCGCATGACGACGACGAGCACGAACACGAGCACGCCGCGGCCCAAGCCGCTGCGCCGGCCGAAGTTTCGTCGGAGCATGACGACGCCGAGGGTGACGAAGAGCACAGCCACATCGAGCAGGCGCCGACCAGCAACGAGCCGGTCGAAAGCGTCGGCGGTTCGGATGCGCTGGAGGACGTGCAGGAACGTCGTCGTCCGTCGCAGCGCCGCCACCAGTACAAGATCCAGGAAGTGATCAAGCGCCGGCAGGTGATGCTGGTGCAGGTGGTCAAGGAAGAGCGCGGCAACAAGGGCGCGGCTCTCACCACCTACCTGTCGCTCGCCGGCCGCTATTCGGTGCTGATGCCCAACACCGCGCGTGGCGGCGGCATCTCGCGCAAGATCACCAATGCCGCAGACCGTAAGCGTCTCAAGGACATCGTCGGGGATCTTGAAGTGCCGCAGGGCCAGGGGATCATCCTCCGTACGGCAGGCGCCAGCCGCACCAAGGCCGAGGTGAAGCGCGACTTCGAGTACCTGCAGCGGCTGTGGGAGAACGTTCGCTCGCTGACGCTGAAGTCGCAGGCCCCCTGCCTCGTCTATGAGGAAGGCTCGCTGATCAAGCGGACCATCCGCGACCTCTACAACAAGGATATCGACGAGCTGTTCGTGGCCGGCGACGACGCCTACCGCGAAGCCAAAGACTTCATGCGCATGATCATGCCGAGCCACGCCAAGAACGTGCAGCTCTACAAGGATGATGCGCCGCTGTTTTCGAAGTTCAACGTCGAGGGCCAGCTCGACCAGATGTTCTCGCCGCAGGTTACCCTGCCGTCGGGCGGCTATCTGGTGATCAACCCGACCGAGGCGCTGGTTTCGATCGACGTGAACTCCGGCCGCGCCACCAAAGAGCACAATATCGAAGACACGGCGCTGCAGACCAACCTCGAGGCGGCGGAAGAAGTCTCCCGCCAGCTGAGGTTGCGTGATCTCGCCGGCCTGATCGTCATCGACTTCATCGATATGGTGGAGAACCGCTCGAACCGGGCGGTGGAGCGCAAGCTCAAGGAATGCCTGAAGAACGACCGCGCCCGCATCCAGGTCGGCCGTATCTCGCATTTCGGCCTGCTCGAGATGAGCCGCCAGCGCATCCGCTTCGGCGTCGTCGAAAGCTCGACGCATAAGTGCCCGACCTGCCAGGGCACCGGCCTCGTCCGTTCGGTCGAAAGCCTCGCCCTGATGGTGATGCGCAACGTGGAAGACCACGTGCTGCGCAAGCCGGGCCAGTCGATCAACGTACGGGTGCCGACCGATGTCGCGCTCTACATCCTCAACACCAAGCGTGGCACCTTGAATAATCTCGAGGCCAAGTATGGCCTCTCGATCACCATCGTCGCCGATGATCATGTCGGCCCCTCGCACTTCGCCATCGAACGTGGCGAAGCCCGCGTGCTCGATCGCAGCGAGCCAGCCGGCACGCATGTCCGCGTCGACACCACCACGATCATCGACGCCGAGGCTGAAGCGGCCGACGCGTTGATCGAGGAAGAGGACGACGAGGAGGAAGAAGAAGCCGCTACCGGTGGTGGCGAGCGTCAGGCGCGGACCGAAGAAGGTGGCGAACGTTCCGGTCGTCGCCGTCGTCGGCGCCGTCGTGGTGGCGACCGTGAGGATCGTCCGCAAGGCGGCCAGCAACAGCAGCAGCCACGCCAGCCCGTCGAAGCCGCAGCGGACGACGAGTCCGAGGACGGTGAGGGTGATGAAGCGCCGCGCCAGGCCGGTGAAGGTGCCGTCGGTGAAGACGGCGAGCCGCGCCGCCGCCGCCGCCGGGGTCGCCGTGGCGGCCGCCGCAACCGTCGCGATGGCGAGGGTGGCGAGCAGCGTGATGGCGTGACGGCCGAACCGGCTTCGGAAGAAGCTGTCGCCGCGGCCGACGCTCCGGCCGTGGCAGTGGTTGCCGAGGCGCCTGCGGTCGAGGCCGCTCCTGCGGCAGCCGAGGACGCGCCGGCCGAGAAGCCGAAGCGCGGTCGCCGCAAGAAGGCCGAGCCTGTTGCAGAGGAGTCGGCTCCGGTGGTTGCAGCAGAGGCTGCGCCTGTCGTGGCAGAAGAGGCTGCTCCCGCAGCCAAAGCTGCGCCAAAGAAGCCCGCTCGAGGCGCCGCCAAGAAGGCTGCTCCCAAGGCCGCGCCGGCCGCCGAGCCGGAAGCCTCTACCGAGGACGCTCCCAAGCCCAAGCCGTCGCGGGCGCGCAAGCCCAAGGCTGCACCGGCTGAGGCCGTGGCTGCCGAAGCGGCGCCGGCGGAAGCCGTGGCCGAGGTTGCCGCCGCTCCTGCGCCGGAACCCGAGGCGGCACCGCGCCGTCGCGCCAAGAAGGTCATCCCGGAAGGCGAGATCGTCGTGAGTTCGGCCGCCCCGGCCGCGGCCGAAGAGACGCCGGCCGAAGATGCCAAGCCGAAGAAGGCCGGCTGGTGGCAGCGCCGCCTGGGCCTCGGCGGCTAAGTGCCAGCACACCAGTAGAATCAAGAAGGGCGGGAGTTGATCCCGCCCTTTCTGTTTTCAACGACCGCTCGCGTCAGGCGGCGCGACGATGAGCGTTGGACTCACGCAGCCGGTGGGCGAGCACGCGGATCACCGCGAGAGCGAAGGTCGGCGCGTACTCCACCATGGCGAGGAACTGCTTCTCGCTGATCGGGACGACCACACAGTCGGTCTCGGCGATCACGGTGGCGCTGCGGGGCTTTGCCTCGACCAACGCCATCTCGCCGAAGATCTCCGATTCCCCGAGGCGTTCGACGATCGTCCCCCTGACCTCGATGGCGACGGTGCCGGAACGGACCACGAGCAATTCGTCACCGGGTTCACCACTGCGAAAGATCACCTCGCCAGCAGTGTAGTGACGACGCTCGCCGCCGAGGCGGCTCAGGACCTGGAAGTCGATACTCGTGGGCTTCACGGCCGCCTCCGTTCGATTGGCGAGGCAGCCTGCATTTGCAGGTAAGGCAAGTCAAAGCCCGGACGAGAACGGTACTAACTCAATCTAAACCGCCTCAAATCCGTTAGGCTGTCACCATGTCTCGCACCGAACGCCTGCTCGACCTGATCCAGCTGCTGCGCCGCCATCGCGCCCCGGTCGCGGGCCCTGCCCTCGCCGATGAGCTCGGCATTTCGATCCGCACGCTCTATCGGGACATCGCAACGCTGCAGGCGCAGGGCGCTGATATTCAGGGCGAACCCGGGGTCGGCTATGTGCTGCGCCCCGGCTTCACGCTGCCGCCGCTGATGTTCTCGGCCGACGAGATCGAGGCGCTGGTGCTCGGCTCACGCTGGGTGGCGCGGCGGGCCGAGGATCCGCGGCTTGGCGACGCCGCAGCCAATGCCCTGAGCAAGATCACCGCGGTGCTGCCGGATGAGTTGCGCGACAGTGTCGACGGCTCGAACCTGTTGGTCGGCGGCGGCGAGGTGATCCCGGCGCAGGTCGATCTCTCGGCCATCCGCCTTGCCATCCGCGAACAGAGGAAGCTGGTGATCGCCTATCGCAATGCCGGCGGCACGGCGACGGAGCGCACTATCTGGCCGTTTGCCATCGGTTTCTTCGACCGGGTGCGGGTGGTGATCGGTTGGTGCGAGCTGCGCACCGACTATCGCCACTTTCGGCTCGATCGCATCGACCGCATGGAGATGCTGGCCGAGCGCTACCCGCGCCGACGCGCCGCCATGCTGAAGGAGTGGCGCGAGCGCGAGGGCATCCCCGTCCGCTGACCACGGCCGGAAGCCCACCACTGCCGGAAACTGTCAGTCCGGCCGGCTATCCCCGTCTCCATCAACAACGGAGACATGCCATGCGCACCCTCAACTACCTGCTCCTCGCCGTCCGCGACCCGCTGAGGAGCGCCGAGCTCTACAGCAAACTGCTCGACCGCGAGCCGGTGGAGAAAGCCCCGACCTTCGTGCTTTACGTGCTGCCCACCGGCCTCAAGCTCGGCCTGTGGCTGGCCGACGAAATGGAGCCCAAACCGAATGCTGCCGGCGGCGTCGAGATTTCGTTCAGCGAAGACAGCAAGGACGCGGTCCGCGCCACCTTCGAGGCGTGGACGAAGCTCGGGCTCAAAGTGCTGCAGGCGCCGACCGACATGGATTTCGGCTTCACCTTCTTGGTCGAGGACTTTGACGGCCACCGGCTGCGCCCGTTCGTCTTGGCGGACAATCCGCAGTAAGTCACTCTTACCGCTGGGCGACAGGCGATAGAGCGCCCTCGTCGGATTCGGTTCGAGCGCCCCCTCTCCCTTGGGGGAGAGGGCAGCGGATGAGGCCGCAGGCCTCACCGCGGGGTGAGGGGGCATTGCCGCAAGCGCTGAGTGTGGACAAGGCCCCCTCACCCGGCGCTACGCGCCGACCTCTCCCCCAAAGGAGAGGTGACCTGTGCCCCAATCCTAGAGCGAGCTAACTGCGCAGTCCGGGCGGCAGATGCCGGTAGACCAGATCTTCTGCGTCCTGGCGCGGAGCATCGTCGTCCCGCACTGCCCCGAGGCGCTGGGCCACGGCGATCGAGCGGGCGTTGGCCGGGTGGAAATAGCTGACGAGGCTCGCGAGCCCCAGTTCGGCAAAGGCCCAGTCGCGCAGCGCCGCCGCCGCTTCGGTCACATAGCCCTGCCCTTCAAAGCCGTCATAGAGCAGCCAGCCCAGTTCCTTTTCCGGGAACAGCGGCCCGTGGTTGATCCCCACCTGGCCGACACACTCGCCGGTTGTGGCGACGTCGATCATCAGCGCGCCGTGCCCGAACAGCGTCCAGCAGGCGATATCGTGGCAGAACAGCCCCCAGGCCCGCGCCTCGTCGAACGGCCCGCCCATGAAGGTCGAGCGTGACGACGCCATCAGGTCGCGATAGGCGTCGAAATCGGCGGGCACCGGCGCCCGCAGCACCAGCCGTCTCGTCCGCAGCGTCGGTATGGCATGGCCGGGCATCATCTCCCCCTGAGGAAATCGCCAATCCGGTTCAGACCCTCGTCGATCGTCGCGCGTGTGCCGGCGTAGGAGAAGCGCACGAAGCGGTTGCCGTTGCGCCGATCGAAGTCGATGCCGGGCGTTGCCGCTACCCCGACCTCATCGAGCATCTGCATGCAGAAGTTCAGCGAGTCGTTGGTGAAGCGCGAGAAATCGATATAGGCGTAGAAGGCGCCATCGCCCTCGTTGGCCGAGGCGAGACCGAACTGCGCCAGGCCCTCGGCCAGCACGTGCCGGTTCACGGCGTATTGCGCCTTCTGCTGCTCCGAGTATTCCCGCTCGCCCAGCGCCACCCGTCCGGCGATCTGGCTGAGGGTCGGGGCGGCGATGAACAGGTTCTGCTGCAGGATATTGGTGCGCCGGTTGAACCGCTCGGGCAACACCATCCAGCCGACGCGCCAACCGGTCATGCAGTAGTATTTGGAGAAGCTGTTGATGATGATGGCGTCGTCGGTGAACTCGAGCGCCGAGACCGACGGCGCCCGGTAGTCGAGCCCGTGATAGATCTCGTCAGAGATGAACTGCACGCCGAGCCGTGCGCAAACCTCGACGATTTCCTTGAGCGCTTCGCGGGTTACCGCTGCGCCAGTCGGGTTGGCCGGCGAGGCGAACAGCAGGCCATCGAACTTTTCGCGGGCATAAGCCGCCTCGACATCGGCGGCGCTCAGTCGCCAGCCGGCGGCCGCCGTCACCGGGATCTCGACCGCATGCATGCCGAGGGCATCGAGCGTGTTGAGATAGGCCGGGTAACCCGGACGGGTCACCGCGATTTTCGCACCGGGCCCGAACGCGCCGAGAAAGGCGAGGATAAAGCCCGAGGACGAGCCCATGGTCACCACGATGCTTTCGGGATCGACCGACGCGCCGTGCTGCTCGCGGTAGTAATCGACCAGCGCGCGGCGCAGTTCGATCTGCCCGGCCGAGTGGGTGTAGTGCTGCGGCAGTTCGAGCGCCGCGGCAACCGCCTCGCGCACCCGCGGCGCCGGCGGCGCACCGGGCTCGCCCGATTCCATGTGCATCACGCTGCGCCCGCTCGCTTCGACGAGCTTGGAGCGTGCGGTGACTTCCATGACGTAGAACGGCCTCAGGCCGGTGAGTTTTTCGTCGGTCTGCATGGCGCCTTGGCTACGGGAATTGCCGCGCCGCCTCAACTAGAATTGAAGCCGCGGCGTTCGGTTCGGGCGGCGCAGCATGGCATAATCGGCCTGGTCTGCTAGACAGGGATCGAAACAGGGTCGTTCCGGAGTTCGCATGTCTCGCCTCACCACCATCCTCGTGCTTGCCGTCGGTGTGCTGGCGGGCGGCCTCGGCGCGACGCTGCTGTCGGGCCCGAAGCTCGACGAGGCTGGCGCCCGGGCGATCGCCGAGGAGGTGGTGGCGAAGGCCAAGCCGGAGCCCGGCCTCACCACAGCGGCGGTGGAGACCATCGTCGCCGATCTGATCGCGAGGCAGCCCAAGCAGGACAAGCCGCAACCGGTAGCAGCGCTCGAGCAATCGACGCTCGACCCGATGATCGAAACCTACCTGATGGGCAACCCGCGCATCCTGCAGAAGGTCTCCGCCGCACTCGACGCCGAGCTGACAGCGGAACGCACCGCCGCGACGCGGGCGGCGATGGTCGAGCTGAAGCCCGCGATCTTCGAGTCCGAGAACGGCATCGTGCTCGGCAACCCCAATGGTGACGTCACGCTGGTCGAGATGTTCGACTATAATTGCGGCTATTGCCGGCAGGCGCTGCCCGATCTCGCGGCGCTGCTCGACAGCGACAAGAACCTCAAGGTGATCCTCAAGGAGTTCCCGATCCTGTCGCAAGGCTCGGTCGACGCGGCGCGCATCGCCGCACAGGTGGCCGACGCCGATGTCGATTACTGGGCCTTCCACCAGGCGCTGTTCACCAGCCGCGGCCAGGTCGACAAGGCTGCCGCGCTGAAAGCCGCGACCGACCTTGGGCTCAATCCCATTACCCTCGAAATGGGCATGAAGACGCCGCGGGTCGACCGGGCTCTCGAGGAGAGCTACCGCATTGCCGATGGGCTGAAGATCACCGGCACGCCGACCTTCATCATCGGCGACGAGATCATCCCGGGCGCCATCGGGCTCGAAGCGCTGCAGCAGCGTATCGCCAATATGCGGGCCTGCGGGGCGACGGTGTGCACCAGCACGGATCAGCCAGGCTGACCGATCGCTTCGCGACCCGCCCAGCCGCCGCAAATCCGCCCTTTTTCGTGCATTACTCCGCGCCACGCTTGCGCCCGCTGGGGGGCCAGTGCAAAAGGCACATCCATGGCTCACCGCGTCCTTGTCCTCAACGGCCCGAACCTCAATATGCTCGGGACCCGCGAGCCCCAGACCTACGGCTCGCAGACGCTTGCCGACATCGAGAAGATGGCGATTGCCGAAGGCAAGACGCTCGGCCTCGAGGTCACCTGCAGGCAATCCAATATCGAAGGCGAACTGGTCACCTGGATCCAGCAGGCGCTGGGCAATTTTGACGCCATCGTCATCAACCCGGGCGCCTATTCGCACACCTCGATCGCCATCCACGATGCGTTTCGCGCCGTGGCGTTGCCGGTGATCGAAGTTCACCTGTCCAACATTTACACCCGTGAGGCGTTCCGCCATCACTCCTACGTTTCGCCGGTGGCGATGGGGGTGATTTGCGGTCTGGGCGCTACCGGATATAGGCTGGCGCTCCACGCACTGGCCGAAAAACTCTAAGAGGCAGAATATGACCAAGGCGTCGTCCCCGAATGCCGATCAGGAACTGATCGAGGCCATCGCCAAGCTGCTCAACGAGCAGAACCTTGCCGAGATCGAAATCGAACGCGACGACCTGCGCGTCCGCGTCACCCGTTCCTATGCCACCCAGGCGGTGCAGCAGGTCGCTGTTCCGTCCTACGCCCCGGCCCCCGCGGCCTATGCCGCCGCAGCGCCGACAGCCCCTGCCGGCTCTGCTCAGGGCATCGCGCCGGCGAGCGACGACCTGAGCTCGAACCCGGGCACCCTCACCTCCCCAATGGTGGGCACGGCGTACCTCTCGCCCGAACCGGGCAAGCCGGTCTTTGCCAGCATCGGCACCAAGGTGTCGGAAGGCCAGACGGTTCTCATCATCGAAGCGATGAAGACGATGAACCAGATCCCGGCGCACCGCTCGGGCACCGTCACCCGCATCCTCGTCGAAGACGCCTCGCCGGTCGAATACGGCCAGCCGCTCGTCGTGATCGAGTAAACCCAGGATGTTCCAGAAGGTCCTCATCGCCAACCGCGGCGAGATCGCGCTCCGCATCCTCAGGGCCTGCAAGGAGCTCGGCATTCAGACGGTGGCCGTCCATTCGACGGCCGATTCCAACGCCATGCATGTGCGCCTTGCCGACGAAAGCGTCTGCATCGGGCCGCCGCCGGCCAAGGACAGCTACCTCAATATCCCCTCGATCATGGCAGCCTGCGAGATCACCGGCGCCGACGCCGTACATCCGGGCTATGGCTTCCTCAGTGAGAATGCGCGCTTTGCCCGCATCCTCTCGGAACACAAGATCACCTTCATCGGCCCCTCGTCGCACCATATCGAGATCATGGGTGACAAGATCACCGCCAAGAAGACGGCGGTAGAGCTCGGCATTCCCGTGGTTCCCGGTTCGGTTGGCGAAGTGAAGACCGAGGCCGAGGCCAAGCAGACCGCAGCCGAGATCGGCTACCCGGTGCTGATCAAGGCGACCGCCGGCGGTGGTGGGCGCGGCATGAAGGTCGCCCTGACCGAGGCCGACGTGCTGATCGCCTGGTCGACGGCGCGCGCCGAGGCCAAGGCCGCCTTCGGCAATGAATCGGTCTATATGGAAAAGTACCTCGGCAAGCCCCGGCACATCGAGGTGCAGGTGCTCGGCGATGGGCAGGGCAATGCGGTGCACCTCGGCACCCGCGACTGCTCGCTGCAGCGCCGGCATCAGAAGGTGTGGGAGGAGGCATCCGCGCCGACCGTCCCCGCCAACGAGCAGGCCGAGATCGGCGAGATCTGCGCCGCCGCGATGCGGAAGCTCAAATACTCGGGCGCCGGCACCATCGAGTTCCTGTACGAGGACGGCAAGTTCTACTTCATTGAGATGAACACCCGCCTGCAGGTGGAGCATCCGGTGACCGAGCGCATCACCGGAGTCGACATCGTCTACGAGCAGATCCGCGTCGCTTCGGGTGAAAAGCTCAGCCTCGCCCAGAAAGACGTGCAGTTCACCGGCCATGCCATCGAAGTGCGCATCAACGCCGAGGACCCGCAGACCTTTGCGCCCTCGCCGGGCAAGATCCAGTTCTACCACCCGGCCGGCGGCGTCGGCGTACGCGTCGACAGCGCGGTGTACCAGGGCTACACGATTCCGCCCTACTACGACTCGCTGATCGGCAAGCTGATCGTCTACGGCCGCACCCGCGCCGAATGCCTGCAGCGCCTGCGCCGCGCGGTGGACGAGTTCGTGGTCGATGGGGTGAAGACCACCCTGCCCCTGTTCCAGCGGCTGATCAAGGAACCGGACATCATCGCCGGCAACTACGACATCCATTGGCTGGAAAAGTTCCTCAAGGACAATAAGGCCTGAGGTTGGGCGTCGGGCGCGACGTTCCACGCACTGATGTGGCCCCCGCGAAAGCGCATATCCGCTTCTGGGGCGGATCGGAGCGTACGGCTCTGTCTCCGGTGTTCCCTCACCCACGGTGTCACCCCGGCGCAGGCCGGGGCCCATCCTGAGGTGATCCGGTTATGCGCACGAGCCGACGCATCTCAGGATGGGTCCCGGCCTTCGCCGGGATGACACCGCGTTTGGGGCGTGTCTGGTGGTGAACTCACCCGGGAGACACCAGCGGGGTGGCTGAGCCTCCTCCTCGGCCCGACTCGTTAACGAAATCTGAACGTCCCCTCCAGCGCCGGTTCAGCCGCCGTGTGGCACGTAGCCTTACCCTAAGGAGATCGTGCCATGCCGCACATGATCGACTACCTCGACGCCATCATCATGATGCTTCCGGTCGCACTTGCCGCGATCAGCCTGCCGCTGCTGGTGCGGTTGGTGCTCCGCTGAGCGCGAAGCGTTCAATGAAACGCTTTAGCGTCCCAGACTGCTGAGGAACCCGCCCATCTCGGCGCGGTAGCGTTCGGGGTTTTCCTTGAATGACAGCAGATGGTTGGCGCCGGTCTGCAGATAGGCCGTGGGCGCCGAGCGAGCCGCCAGCAGCCGCTCGCTGATGGTGACCGGCACCAGGCTGTCGCCGGTGCCGTGGGCCAGGAACAGCGGCCCTGGGAACGTCGCCACCGCATCGAGGCTCACCGCCTTGTTGAGCTGCACCCCGCGATAGGTGTCGAAGACGAAGATGCCGGCCCTGGCCAGCGTACGGGCCAGCGGGATCATCCGCGCGCCGAGCTTGTCGGCCACCACCTCGGTGAAATCCAGCGCCGGCGCATCGAGCGCCAGGGCCACGACTTTGTCCGCCTGGGTCGAGTGCATCAGGAACTGCCCGGCGATCGCCGCACCCATCGACTCCGCGACGAGGATGACGTTCGGGGCACCGCGGCCGAGGGCCCAGCTCACCGCCGCATCGAGGTCCCGCCACTCGTCGACGCCGAAGCCGTAGATGGCGTTCTCCGGCGACGGCGCGCCCTTGTCGTTGCGGTAGGTGATCAGCAGCGTCGGGATGCCGGCCTCGTGGAGGATCGACAGCTGCCGGTAGCCGTTCTCGCGGATGCCGCCGATACCGTGGACATAGACCGCCCACGGGCCGGCCAGGTTCGCGGCCGGCACGAACCAGGCCTCCGCCTCGCCCAGCTCGGTCTCGTAGCGGACGGTCTCGAACGGCAGCCCGAGCGCCGCCTGTGGGTCGCCGCGATAACCGAGCTCATAGGGGTCGGTCGGCGGGTTGGGGTTGTTGGCGCCGCTCCAGTCGACGCCGCCCGGGGTCAGCAGGTGGTTCATCAGCATGGAGGTGCCCACACCGCCCGCGGCGATGAACAGCACCACGACAATGACGATCCCGACGATGATGCGCCGCACCCACTTGTTCATTTGACGCCCCCAGTCGGCCGGCACCATCGCGTCCGGTTGCGGCGCTTGCAAGCCCGCTTTGGCGTTGTTTCGTCGGCCGGGCGGGCCCATATTCGGCCCATGAGCAAGAAGCCCGATCCGTTCGCCATCGACCTGACGCCCGAACTGATTATCCGGGCCTACCAGGCCGGCATTTTCCCGATGGCGGAGGATGCGGAGTCGCCCGACCTGTTCTGGGTCAGCCCGCAAAAGCGCGGCGTCATCCCGCTCGACAGCTTCCATATCTCGAAAAGTCTCCGGAAGACGCTTCGCACCCACCCCTATGTGGTGAAGGTCGATACCGATTTCAGCGGTGTTATCGAGGGCTGCGCCACATCAGGGGTCGACCGTGAGTCGACCTGGATCAACCCCGAGATCCGCCGCCTTTATGGCGCGCTGTTCGCCCGCGGCATCGTCCACACCGTCGAGGTGTGGGATGGGGCGGCGCTGGTCGGCGGGCTCTATGGCGTATCGCTGGGGGCGGCGTTCTTCGGCGAATCGATGTTCCATCGGAAGACCGATTGCTCGAAGATCGCCATGGCGCATCTGCTCGAGCGGCTGGTGGCCGGCGGCTATCACCTGCTCGACACGCAGTTCGTCACCGATCACCTCCGCACCTTCGGCGGCATCGAGATCCCGCGCGAGGACTATGAGGCGCGCCTCGCCGAAGCGCTGAAGCACCAGGGCGATTTCTTCGCATGCGACCACTAGACCTGCCGCCCGGCTGGGCCAGCGGCCTTGAGCTGACGCCTCAGACCATCGGCGAATCCGGCGCCTGGGTGTATCGCGCCGGGACCGGCCATTTCATCAAGTCCGAGCCGATCTCGCCGTTGGCCGAGCTGCCGGGCGAGATCGAGCGGCTACGCTGGCTGCACGCCACCGGGCTCCCCTGCCCGGCGGTGCTCGACACTGCCGATCATGGCGGCCGGCACTGGCTGCTGATGACGGCGATGCCGGGGCATGACCTGGCATCCACGCCTGGGGTGACGTCTGAGGTAACGGCCGAGACCGCCATCCGGGTGGTCGCCGAGGCGCTGCGCCAGCTGCACGGGCTCGATCCCGCGAGTTGCCCATTCGATCATCGCGCCGGCATCCGCGTCGCTGCTGCGTCGGCGCGCTACCATGCCGGGCTCTATGACGGCGACTACCCCGAGCAGGGCCCGGCGGATTATGCCCGGCTCATGGCCGGCGTCCCGACAGCCGAGGACCTCGTCGTCACCCATGGCGACGCGTGCTTTCCCAACTTCATGGCCGAGCATGGCCGCTTCACCGGCGTCATCGATTGCGGCCGGCTGGGCGTGGCCGACCGCTACCAGGACCTGGCGCTGGCTTGCCGCAGCCTCGATTGGAACTATGGGGCGGCCTCAATCCCAGCGTTCCTCGCGGCCTATGGCGTTACGGAGCCGGATCGGGCGAAGCTCGAGTGGTACACGCTGCTGGATGAGTTTTTCTGAGCGGGTCGCGAACACTAACGAGATAGCGAAGCGGCGGTGAGGTATCAGGCGTCGCAGCTCCCACCGGCGTCATTCCCGCGCAGGCGGGAACCTAGTGGGATGCTGCCGCACCCGCTGAGGCCGAGGGATCCCACTGGCTCCCCGCCTTCGCGGGGATGACGCCGGTGGTTAGCCACCCAGCCAGTACTAGTCGACCTGCGCCCCACCGGTCGCGTTGGCCACTGTCGCCGTCATCGACGCTGCGAGGTCCGATGACAGCAGCACCGCGACGTCGGCGATCTGGGCCAGCGGCGTCAGCTGGCGGAGCGGGGTGCGTTCGCCGGCGCGGCGTTCGGCTTCCTCGAGGGTGATGCCCTCCTCCTTGGCGTGCAGCATGAACGCCTCGCGCACGCCCGGCGCGTCGGGCGAACCGGGAGAGCGGACGCAGACGCAGCGCACGCCGGCGGGTCCGTTCTCGACGGCCAGATGCCGGATGAAATGCTCGATGGCCGCCTGGGACACACCGAACCCGCCCATGATGTCATAAGCCTCGCGCGCCGCATTGGCCGAGATGCCGACGATGACGCCGCCGCCATTGGCGGCCATGTGGCGGGCGTTGGCGGTGCCGGTGGAGAACCAGGTCCGCATACCGGTCTCGATCGGCGCAATGAACCGCTCGCGCGGCATATCGATGAGTTTCTGGCCCTGCGTGTCGTCGACGCTCACCGCATTGAACATGATCTTGACCGGTCCCGCCTGGACGACGATCGCCTGGAGATGCGCCTCGACCGCATCGTGGTCGGTGGCATCGACCGGCGCCACCTCGGCCTTGCCGCCGGCCGCAGCTATCTCAGCCGCCACAGCCTCAAGCCGCTCGCGGTTGCGGGCGGCGAGGAACACCCGCGCGCCCTCGCGGGCATAGGCTTTGGCGACGGCGCCGCCGACTGCTCCGGAGGCGCCATAGACGATGGCCGTCCGGCCCTTAAGCAGCATGGCTCAATCCCTGATCTTGATCGCGACGGTGGTTTCCCACTTGTCCGGGTCGGGCTCTTCGTCCGGACTGTTGGGATAGATTTCGAGCCGCGCGGCGAAATGATCGCCATCGTTGCCGGCGATCGCATCCCACGCGAGGCCCTTTTCCTTGGCCCAACCAATGAGGATGGCGTTCACATCCATCAGGTTGTCGTAGTGCCCCCAATAGGTGGTCTGGGCATAGCGACCGGCCGGCAGCGTGCCGCCGATCAGTTGGCCGTCGCTCGCCACCTGAGTGCCTACGGGCACGCCGAACTCGATCTCGAGATCGGGCATATTGACGATGTTGTACTTGAAGAATGCCGGCCCAACAGGTTGCAGCGCCTTGGCTTTCACCGCAGCAAACATCGCATCCATGGTCGGCCCGATCACGGCATCGAAGGGGATCGTCACCCGCTTGCGGATGGCCACATAGGGTTGAGCGGCCCGCTCAACGATCGTTGGTAGAGTGAGCATTGTCGTCCTCCCGCTTGCTCTCCACGGCCCGGCGCCGCGCCGCGACGATATCCTCGGCGACGCCATCGCTGCGCGGCCGCCCCTTGGGGCTCCAGTCGTCGTCGATGAACTGCGCCACATAGCGGTCGAACACATCGAAGCCGCTCTTCCAGCCCCAGCCATGCCCATCGCGCTCCTCGGCGCTGATGAACGGGGTCTGCCGGAAATACATGCGGGTCTTGCCGTGCTCGTCGACGAAATCCATCGTCACCACGGTCTCGAACCCGTCATACTCGTTGATGTAGCTGAAGCTCAGCCGGCTTGGCTCTTCGATCTCGAGGTACTCGCCGCGGATCCAGTGGGCGTGTCCGGGGCCGTTGCTCATGCAGCGCCGCCACTTGCCGCCGACGCGGAAATCGATGTCGCAGCTGAGGAGCGCATAGCCCTCCGGCCCGTGCCAGCGCACCATGTGCTCGGGGTCCTTCCACATGCGCCAGACCAGGGCCCGCGGTGCGTCGAACAACCGGTCGAACTCCAGCACCAGGGCTGCCTGTTCGGCCGTGACGCTATTGCTTTGGGCCATTGGGGTTCCCCTTCTGAAGTTCGGCCAGATACGCATCCATGCGCGCAAAGTTCTGGTCCCAGTGGCGGCGATAGCGCTCGACCCAGCTGGCAAGCTCGGCCAGCGGCGCGGCGTTGAGCTGCACCGGGCGCCACTGCGCATGCCGGGTGCGCGCCACGAGGCCGGCCTGCTCCAGCACTTTCAGGTGGCGGGAGATGGCCGGCATCGAGATAGCGAACGGGGCGGTCAGTTCGCTCACCGACGCCTCACCCTCGCTCAGCCGCTGCAAGATCGCCCGCCGCGTTGGGTCGGCGAGCGCGGACAGAGTGAGGCTGAGGGCGTCGGTGGTCATATTTTGCACGCGTGTTAAATAACACGATTGTTAAATACTGAGCAGCGCATCGAGTCAAGTGCTGGCCCGGCCCGCGTCTGTCGCGCGGTCACAATGCGCGAAAAGTGCACAACTTCGCTGACTTCGTAGCCTTGGATCGGAGGCGGTTTGGCGTGACTATCGATGCCAAGAAGAGCCGGACGTGACGTCCGGTGAAGGGATCACCGACGATGCTGCAATTCGACCAGGAACAGGGTGGGACCTACCAGGACGGGCTTTACGACCCGGAATCGAGCGCCCCGCGTGTCGATATCGCCACGGCGCTGACCGCCGCATCGCGCCAGCATTATCGAGAGCATGGCTGGCTATCGGTGGAAGGGCTGCTGGACGCCGCAGAGGTGGCCAGCGCCAAGGCGGCGATCGACGACCTGATCGACGGCCGGGTGCCGCTGTTCTCCGGCGTGTCCTACGAAAAAGGATACAAGGAGCTCATCGATACGATGAGCGCAGCCGAGCGCTATGACGCGGTGCGCAAGCTCTACGATTTCGTGCCGCACGAGGAGCGGCTGGCCGGAATCGCGCTGGGCGAGCGGATCGGCGCGATCTGCCGGCACCTGCTCGAGCGCGACGTGCGGCTGTTCCAGGACATGGCGCTGCTGAAGCCGCCGCGCGGCGGCCGCGAGAAGCCGTGGCATCAGGACCATGCGTTCTTCGACTATCCGCTGGGCACGCGCATCGTCGGCGTGTGGATCGCGGTCGATGAGGCCACCATCGCCAATGGCTGCATGCAGGTGCTGGATGGCGGGCACAAGCTCGGGCCCATCCACCACTTCCGGCGCCGCGACTGGCAGATCTGCGATACCGACATCGTGGGACGAAAATCCGTAGCCTTCCCGCTCAGGCCCGGCGACGGCATGTTCTTCGATGGCCTGTTGCCGCATGGCACGCCATCGAACAACTCGGCGCAGCGGCGCCGCGCGCTGCAATTCCACTACATGGATCAGAAGGCGCAACCGACCGACCAGACGGAGCGGCTCGCCATATTCGGCGGTGAAGGCGCCGGAGCAACCTGTTGAACGAGAGGGCGGCCAAAGCATCGGATGCCGGCGAGCCGGGCGTCGAGCTGCGCGCGCCGGTTGGGCGGATTCGGTGCGACCCGGGCTGGTCGTTCGTCTCCGATCCGGCCAAGCACGACAATTATCGCATCTGGCTGATCTGGGCTGGGGAAGGCGAGCTGGTGACGCCTGGCGGTGAGCACATTGCCCTGCTGCCCGGGGTAACGTGCGTGATGCGGCCGGACGGTATCTACCGGGCGCAGCACAACCCAGCCAATCCGCTGGGCGTCACCTTCCTCAACTATGCCTATGGGGCGGGCGACGCCCCCCTGCCCCCGGTCTGGTGCTGGACGCCCGACTTCCTGTTCCTCGATGCGGTGACCCGCAAGGTCGTCCAGCTGCATGCGGCAGAGCTGGCGGGCCTCGCCGCCAATGGCCGGCGCAGCGCCATGCTGCTGCGGGCCGTGCTCGACGAGTTGCAGGGCGCGGCGCTGCAGCTGCAGCCGGGAGACGTGCCCAGTTCGCGGCTCGACCGCGACGTGATCGAGCTGGCCAACAAGGTGCTCGAAATGCCCGCCGAGCACGACGATATCTCCGAGCTCGCCGGAGCGGTGTTTCGCAGCCGCTCGCATTTCACCCGCACCTTCCGGCGCATCTATGGGGTGAGCCCGGCGAGCTTCGTCAAATCCACCAAGCTGTTGAAGGCGCGCAACCTGCTGCAGACCACCTCGATGAGCATCGGGGAGATCTGCTCGATCCTGGGTTATTCGACCACCCAGTACTTTTCGCGCCAGTACAAATCCTACTTCGCGACGACGCCCGGGGAGGACCGGCGCCGTGCGCAGCACAACACGCAAACAAACGAGGAGGAGACGATATGACCACACGTCGCAGAACCGTGCTGCAGGGCGCCCTGGCGCTGCTGGGAGCCGCGGCGCTGGCGCCGGCCGCGCGGGCGCAATCGGATGGCGTCCGCGCCATCTTCTGGGGCGGCCAGGCACGCGCCGAGCGGACTTTTGCGGTGTTCGACCTGTTCCAGAAAAAGTTCGGCACCGCGCCGGTGGCCAGCGAGTTCATGGGGTTCAACGACTACTGGACCAAGGTCGCGACGCAAACCGCCGGCGGTAATGCGCCCGACCTGATCCAGATGGATTACCGCTACATCGTCGAGTACGCCCAGCGCGGCGCGCTGACGCCGCTCGACGACTACCTCGGCAAGACGCTCGATCTCGGCGATTTCGATGCCGACCAGATCGAAGCCGGGCGGGTCGACGGCAAGCTCTACGGCGTGAGCATGGGCGCCGGCGGCTTCTGCCTGCAGGTCAATGCCGGCGCCTTCGAGCGCGCCGGCCTGCCGGTGCCCGGGCCGACCACCACCTATGCGGACCTCGCCGGCATGGTCGGCGATTTCAACGCCGCCAATGCCGGGATGCGTATGCTGCCCGACGGGTCGGGCAACGAGCCGGCGCTGGAGAATTGGCTGCGGCAACGCGGCAAGGCGCTCTACACTCCGGAGGGCGAGCTGGCCTTCGATACGGCGGACGCCGCCGAGTGGTTCACCCTGTGGGCCGAGCTCCGCGCGAAGGAGGCCTGTGTGACCGCCGAGGAGCAGGCGATTGCGACCGGCACCATCGACACCAGCATGCTGGTGACCGGGCGCGCCGCGAGCGGCTTCACCGGGGTCAACGAACTGATCGCCTACCAGGCGCTGGTCAAGGACACCCTGGCCGTCGCCAACATGCCGCTGGCGATGGCCGGCGGCAAAGGCGGGCAATACCGCAAGCCGACGATGATGTGGACCTTGGCGGGGACCTCCGAGGTCAAGGATGAGGCGGTCGAGCTGATCAACTTCTTCGTGCGCGATCTCGAGGCGGCGAGCCTGCTCGGGCTGGAGCGCGGTATCCCGAGTTCGGCGGCCTCGCGCGACCATATCGTCGGTGGCCTCACCGACCTCGAGCGGCAGACCCTCGATTTCTTCGCCAATCTGGGCGAGCTGCTTGGACCGATCCCGCCGCCGCCGCCGGCCGCGGCGGGCGAGATCAGCCTGTCGCTGCTCGGCACGCTGAGCCAGGAGATCGGCTTCGGCGCCAAATCCCCGGAGGATGCCGCGGCGCAACTGGTAAGCGGCGCGAAGGACATCCTCGCCCGGGCAGGATAACTCCGGCCGGCCGGTTCCTCTCCCGGGCCGGCCGGTTCTTTCCAGGGTTAGCGGCCCAGCCGGAACGCCACTTCGGTTTCCCACTTTTGCGGGTCTGGCTCGTCGGCCGGGTCGGTGGCGTAGATTTCGAGCAGTGCCGCGTCGTATTCGCCGGGGGCAGCTTCCGGCATCGGATGCGGGATGCCTTGCTTTCCCAGCCACTCGCCGAGCGCGACGTTGGCCTCATAGAGCCCGTCATAAGGTCCGGTGTGGATCAGCGTCGCAAAACGGCCGGCCGGGATGGTGCCGGTCCTGACCCTCGAATCGCCGGCGAGCAGCGTTGCCGTCGGGAAACCGACCTCCATCACCATCGGCCCGTCCTCAGGCATTTCGAGATAGCTGAAGAATGGCGCGCCTACGGGGGCGGCGCCCTGCGAGGCCAGCCAGCCGGCGACCTCGCCGATCAGCGGCGGCGCCTTCGATGGGATGTCGCCGCGGTCGAGGCTGATGCGGATCGCCGCAAACGGCTGGTCGGGGCGGGTAACGATCTCTGGGGTGCTGAGCATTTTGGGCTCCTCTGGTCGGGATGGAGGGGAGCTAAGCGCAAGAGTGATGTGCCGGACTTGATCGTGGTTGCGGTGGGTGTTGTGCACCGACCTCCACGGTGTCACCCCGGCGAAGGCCCACGCTACGTTAGGGTCGCGCCCCACCCACCGGGTCATTCCCGCGAAAGCGGGAACCTCTGTTTTGGTGCCTGCCGCACGATCGCAAACGGAGTTCCCCGCTTTCGCGGGGATGACACCGAGTGTGGGGGGACTTGCAGAGCCTTGGTTTGCATACCCAGAG
>NZ_LAJE02000163.1 GCF_000970465.2 Devosia insulae DS-56 | reverse complement strand
GAGATGCTGCGCCTGCAGCACGTCGAGCACATGGCTCGGCCGATAGGCGCAGACATTGCTGCCGCCGCGGTGGCGCACGCTGTCGTAGAGCACCCCGTCTTCTCCCGCGGCGCGCAAACCCTCGCCGAACGCCTGCCCGGCCGCATAGCTGTCCGAGGCATGCAGCTCCGGCTCGCCCCCGCGGATATCGCGATAGCTGCCCGCGAGCCGCGCCGTGTAGCTGCGGAAGGTGCGATGCAGCGTTTCGACGCCGCGGGCCAGCGCTTCGCGCCTCAGGTGATGGCCGACCTCGGCGATCGCGGTGACCAGCGAAGCCGCGGCGTACCAGGCGCCCAGCTCCGGCCCGTTGAAGCGCGATCCGCCGGGCGCCGCGTGCAGGAACGCCGCCATGACGATGCTGGAATTGGCGCGCCCGAACACCCACTCGTGCTGTGGCAGGCGCGCCAGCCTTTGCCGGACCAGCCGGTCGTTGGTCCAGCCGGCGAGCTCCATCACCGCCTCGGCGTCGGCGGTGGTGGCGACGCTGTCGAACAGTCCGATCGGCGGAAACCGCGACGGGATCAGCCGATGGCTCGGCTGCGGGGCGGGCGCGTGCATCAGCGGATGACGATGTCGCTGTCTTCGTACGGAGTGAACGCCGCATCGAGCCCATTGGGCGGCATGTAGAGGCCGCCGCGCGCCGCATCGAGGAAGCGCCGCACTGCCATCAGCCCGTCCTGCGTGCCCGAGGTGACGAGCGTCAGCGGCGGCTGCCCGCCAAACAGCGGCGCCATATGTGGGCCCTTGAGCCAGCGCACCCCCTCGGCCGCGTCGGCGAACAGCACGCCCAGCGCCTGATGGATGCCGAACACCGCCGAGATCCGCAACAGCGCATCGAGATCGAGCGTGAATGGCTGCAGCTCCCGCGCCAGCTTGGCCCAGTGGTGATAGGTCGAGCGCGAGGGGTAGCCCAGCACCAGCCGCCGCTGCTCCTCATTGAGCCCCCAGAGCTCGGCGATGTTGAGGAAGGTCCGGAGCGCCGGCCCGCTCAGCCGGCGCCGGTTGGGCGCCGAGAACCGGCCGAAATCGACGATGTCGTCGCTGCCGTTGGCCGGAACGAACGCCGCCTGCGGCTTTTCACTGAAACCGAACTGCATGATGCGCTCCTTGTCCGGATCAAGACATAGTCTAAATCCGGACAACTTACAAGTCCACGTCCAAATTTGGACCTGGGAGCTAGGCCTCGCGCCGCACCACTTCCGGGATCAGGCCGCGTGGCGCGTAGCGGAGCGCGATGGTGATCACCACCCCGAGCACGAAGACGCGCATCTGGCTGGCGCGCGACTGGATTTCCGGGATCGCTCCCCAGCCCATGTCGGTCGACCAGTTCGAGATGTTGTTGAACAACCACTGCGACACCGGATCGGAGATCATCCAGGTGATGTAGATCAGCAGCGCGCCGAACACTGCGCCCCAGTTGTTGCCCGCCCCGCCGACGATCACCATCACCCAGATCAGGAAGGTGTGGTTGATCGGCTGGTAGGCGCCCGGATCATAGATCTGCTGGAAGCTCACCAGCATGGCGCCGCCGATGCCCATCAGCACCGAGCCCAGCACGAAGATCTCGAGCTGCCGCCGGGTAACGTTCTTGCCCATCGAGGCCGCGGCGATGTGGTTGTCGCGGATCGCCCGCATCATCCTACCCCACGGCCCGCCATAGGCGCGCTGCACCAGGAAGAAGGCGACGGCGAGCACGAGGATCACGAGGCCGAGGAAACCCAGCCGCGCATAGATGAACGACTCCGAGATCGACACGCCCTGCGCCTGCAGGTCCTGTGGGATCGGCGTCGGCCATGGGATCGGCGACACGGTCAGCGTGCCGCGGGTCAGCCAGTCCATGTTCTTGAGCAGCGCCCGGATGATCTCCGAGATGCCGATGGTGGCGATGGCGAGATAGTCGGTGCGGAGCCCCAGGCAGATCTTCCCCACCACATAGGCGACACCCGCTGCCAGCACGCCGCCGAACAGCCAGCCGAGCACCGGATGCAGCCCGAGCCCACCGACCCAGCCGCCGCCGGCCGTTTCGATATAGGCCGCGGCCGGATCGATCTGGCTGCGGTAGACGATATAGGCGACGATCCAGGCAATGACGGTAACGACGCTCTTCCACCGCCCCTTGATGCCGATGCGATCGGCGTGTCGCGCCCCCCACACCAGGAGGAACCCGGCAAGGAACGCCATCAGTGCCTTGCCCAGCATGAGCGGCCCTTCAGAGCCCCAGAACTGCGCATTGACCGGATAGGAGATGAAGGTGACGGCCGCGCCGCCCAGCATCAGCATGCCCATGATGCCGAAGTTGAACAGCCCGCCATAGCCCCACTGGATGTTGAGGCCCAGCGCGATCAGCGCATAGGCAAAGCTCTGCACCAGCAGCAGCGAGATATTGGCAGCGCCGAGGAACCAGCCGATCACCGTGAACAGCACGAACAGGCCGGCGAACATCATGAGAGAACGACGCGCGATCATGTCGAGGCTCCCTTGAAGATACCGGTCGGTCGCCACAACAGCACCACCACGAGGATCACGAAGGCCACCGTCAGCTTGTATTCAGTCGGCACGATCGCCAGCGTCGCCGGCAGCTCGAACGGCAGCGAGCCCGCGACCGGCCGCAGCAATACCGACCAGTTGAAGATCGCCAGCGTCTCGGCAAAGCCGATCAGGAAGCCGCCGGCGATGGCGCCATAGGATTGCCCCAGCCCACCAACGATCGCCGCCGCAAAGATTGGCAGGACGATGTTGAACGCCAGGTCCGGCTTCAGGTTGACGTCGAGCGCCAGCATGGTGCCGGCCATCGCGGCGAGCGAGCCGGCAATGATCCAGGTTACCCGCACCACCAGCTTGGTGTTGATGCCCGACACCTGCGCCAGGTCGGCATTGTCGGCCATGGCGCGCATCGCCTTGCCGAGCCGCGAACGGGTGAGGAAGAAATGCAGCGCCAGCACCGCCACCGCGGTGCACAGCACCATCAGCAGCTGCGGCTGGGTGAAGTTGATCGTGCGGGTGACGCCCTCGAGCGGCACTGGGATGCGCACCAGCTGCTTCTGCTCGGTCTCGAAGAACGAGTAGGTGCCCGAGCCGAAGAACAGCCGGATCATCCCCTGGATGATCAGCGTCACGCCGATCGAGGCGATCAGCATGGTCACCGGGCGGGCCCCGCGTTTGCGCAGCGGCGCGTAAAACCCCTTGTCGAGCCCCAGCGCGATGATCGCCGCGAGGATCATCGCGATCGGCAGCACCAGAAAGCCCGTCGGCACCACCGGCGTGGTGATGCCGAGCGCCGTCGCCGCCATGGCGAGCAGGAACGCGATGAACGCCCCCATGGTCATCATGTCGCCATGGGCGAAATGCGCAAAGCGCAGGATGCCGAAGATCAGCGTCACGCCGATGGCGCCGACCGCATAGATCGAGCCCAGCACCACGCCGGCGACGACGACATTGTTGAAAAAGAAGATCAGTTCATTCATTGCCGTCAGCCCCCCAAGAAGCTCTTGGCGACTTCGGGATCGGCGATGAGCTCGGCGCCCGTGCCGGTGAAGCGGTTCTTGCCGGTGGCGAGCACAAACCCGCGCGAGGCGAAGGCCAGCGCCTGCCGCGCGTTCTGTTCGACCATCAGGATGGCCACCCCCGCCTTGTTGACCTTGACGATCTGCTCGAAGATTTCGATCACGTAACGCGGGCTGAGCCCCGCCGACGGTTCGTCGAGCAACAAGAGCTTCGGCTGGCTCATCAGCGCCCGGCCCATCGCCACCATCTGGCGCTGTCCGCCGCTGAGCTCACCCGCCGGCTGCCGGCGCTTCTCGCGCAGCACCGGGAACATGTCGTAGACCCATTCCATTGTCGGCTTGAAGTCGTCGGTCCGGGTGAACGCCCCCATCTCGAGGTTCTCTTCGACGCTCATCGAGGTGAAGACATTCTTTTCCTGCGGCACGAAGCTCAGCCCCTTGGGCACCAGCCGGTCCGGCAGCGAGTTCTGGATTTCCTCACCGTGGAAACTGATCGAGCCCTCGGTGACCTTCAACAGCCCGAAGATCGCCTTCAGCGTCGTTGACTTGCCGGCCCCGTTCGGCCCGACGATCACGCCGATATCGGACTGTTCGATCGCGAGGTTAACGCCATTGAGGATCGGCGCGCCGCCGTACCCGCCGACGACGTCCTTGATGTCGAGCAGTGCCATTACGCGGCCTCCACCGGAGCGCCGAAATAGGCCTCGATAATCTCGGGGTTGGCACGGATCTCGCTCATCGGACCCTCGGCGATCTTCTCGCCCTGCGCCATGACGATCACCGGGTCGCACAGCCGCCCGATCAGGTCCATGTCGTGCTCGATGACGAAGAAGGTGTAGCCGAGCTCCTGGTTCATCCGCTCGATATTGGCGGCCAGATCCTGCAGCAGCGTGCGGTTGACGCCGGCCGCCACCTCGTCGAGCAGCACCACCTTGGCATCGACCATCATGGTGCGGCCGAGCTCTAGCAGCTTCTTCTGACCACCCGAGAGGTTCCCGGCGAGCTCGTGCTTCACGTGCCCGAGCTTCAGGAAATCGATGACGTCGAGCGCCTTCTGCCGCACGTGGCGCTCGGCATCCTTGATGACGCCGGGCATCAGCCAGGTCCTGACCAGGCTCTCGCCCGGCTGGCCCGAGGGCACCATCATCAGGTTCTCCAACGCTGTCATGTTGGAGAATTCATGCGCGATCTGGAAGGTGCGCAGCATGCCGCGATGAAACAGCTGATGCGGTTTCAGCCCGGTAACATCCTGGCCATCAAAGATAATCTGACCACTGTCGGGCACGATATTGCCCGCGACCAGATTGAACAGCGTCGATTTACCGGCGCCGTTCGGACCGATCAGCCCGGTGATCGAGCCGCGCTCGACCCGGAGCGAACAATCGTTGACTGCGCGCAAGCCGCCAAAGCGCTTGCTGACGTTCTTCACGTCGATGACTGCGTCGAAGGACACCCCGCCCCCGTCCTGATGAAATCGTTCTTCTTCGCGGCTTGTGCCGGTTTTGCGGTCATCTGCGCATATGCACAAACACCGGTCAACCAAGCACCGCGTTTCGATTGGGGGCGGCTATTATAGGGTTGTGGAGACTTTGACCAGACGGTCAAAGCACCGATAGCACTGCGTCGGCGGTTCTGTGGTTTGGCGCCAACAGAATGTTGTAGAGCGTCGCCAGCCGGGTCAGCGACTTGATATCGACGTCATGCGGCATGGCGGTGAGCGGATCCTGGAAGAAGATCAGCGCATCGAGCCGCCCCTCGGCGATCATCGCGCCCAGCTGCGCGTCGCCGCCCAGCGGCCCGCTGAGCAGCCGCGTCACCGGCAACCCGGTGCCGTCGGTGACCCGCCCGCCGCTGGTGCCGGTGCCCCACAGCTCATGCAGCGCCAGCTTGTCGCGATTGAGCTTTGCCCAGGCGACCAGTTCGTCTTTCTTATCGTCATGCGCCACGAGCCCGATCCGCGCCATGGGGAAATCTCCGAACCAATCGTCGGAGGTTTTCTGCACGGCTCACGCCTTGAGCGCAATGGCCTCGGCCAGCAGGATCGCGATCTCGTCTTCGGGGATCGGCGTGCCCGGCACGAAGCGGATGAAGCGCACCTGCTTGCCGTCGCCTTCGAGCAAAGGCGAGCTCAGCAGCCGCCCGTGCTCGAACACCAGCGACACATGATCCTCCATCGGAAAGATCGCGCAGACGAACCCGGCGACGGGATGCCGGTAGTTGACCGAGCCCCAGCCGAGCCGCGCCTTGGCGTCGAGGTCTGGCCGCACCGAGAGCAGCGTCAGCGCCAGCTGCTGCGATAGGTCGGCGACCGGCTGGGGGAACGACCGCACGATTTGCAGGAGGTCGGCGACCATTTCAGTCGACCGAGAGTCGGATTGTGCCATGGCTCATCTCGAGGCCCATAGGATCGATCATCGTCATGGCCTCGCTCTGGGCCATCTCTTCCATCATTTTGCCGCTGGCCGCCAGTGCGGCCTCATGCGTCTGCCAGAACACGATATCGAGGTAGCTGCCGTCATCACGCTCGGCGAGGTGGCGCGACACGAACCCGGGCTGCCGCTTCAGCCAGTCGCTGATCGCCGCATTGGCATCGATGAACTGCTGGCCGCTGCCGCGGGCGAGCCGAAAGGTGACGAGCTCGAGTGTCTGGGTCATGAACAAAACCCTCTCCTTGTAACGTGGGGAGACGGTTTCGCATGGATCACCTGACACCGAGTGTCAGGGTTATCGCCGGCGGCTCACAATTGTGAGCCGCTCAGCATTTGTCGGAGCAGAATTCGGGCGGATCAGAATTCCGCCCAGTCCTTGTCGATCGCGGCATTGCCCTGGCTCAGGTACGAGCTCGCGGCCTTCTTCACCCGCTCCTGCAAGCCCTTGATGCCGCGGGCCGGCGGCGCCACCTGCACCACGCGCTGCGGCGCGGCCCCCGAGATGGTGAAGATATCGACGATCCGGTCGAGCTCGTTCACCTGCCCGTCGGTCTGCTCGATCGCCGCGTTGGTCTCCTCGACCAGCGCCGCATTGTGCTGCGTCATCTCGTCGAGCTGGCGCACCGCGGTGTTCACCTCTTCGATCGCCGAAGCCTGTTCGCGGCTGTCGCGGGCGATGCCGTCCATCAGCAGGTTGCTCGAGCGTGCCGCCTCCAGCATGGCGACCAGCCGCGCTGCCGCGTCCGCCACCAGCTTCGAGCCGGTCTTCACTTCCGTGCCCGACTGCTCGATCAGCGCCTTGACCTCACTCGAGGCGCTGGCGGCCGACTGCGCCAGGCGCCGCACTTCGACGGCGACCACCGCAAAACCCTTGCCGGCATCGCCGGCGCGCGCTGCTTCCACCGAGGCGTTGAGCGCCAGCAGGTTGGTCTGGAAGGCGATGTCGTCGATCAGCCCGATGATATTGGAGATCTTGGCCGAAGACTGGGTGATCCGCTCCATCGCCGCATTGGCGTCGCCCATCACCTGCCCGCCTTCTTCAGCGGTGCGGGTGACGGTACTCGCCACTTCGCTCGCCTCGCGGGCCCGCTCGGCATTCTGCAGCACGGTGGTCGAAAGCTGCTCCATCGCCGCCGAGGTTTCCTCGATCGTCGCCGCCTGCTTGGTGGTGCGTTCGCTGAGGTCGTTGGCGCCCGAGAGGATTTCGCCGGTCGCCGTCTTCAGCGAGCGCGAGGTTTCCTTGAGCTGCCCGACGATGTGGCTCAGCTTATCGCCCACCGCATTGGTGTCATCGCGCAGCCGGGCGAAGGCGCCCTCATACTGGCCTTCCATCCGCTTGGTGAGGTTGGTATCGGCCAAAGCCGCCAGCACTTCACCGGTCTCGCCGAGGCCGCGATCAACGGTCGCGACGAGGTTGTTGATCGAGCCGGCAATGGCATTGAGCTCCGCATCTGGGAACTCGGTCTCCACCCGGCGCGAGAAGTCGCCGGCCACGGCCGCATCCACCACCTGGCCGAACGCCTTCTGCAGTTCGGCCATCATCGCGGTACGCGCCGCTTGGTCGCGGATGATCCGCGCTGCATCCGCCTCGGTCATCTCGGCGACCTTCAGGCCGTTCTCGCGGAACACCTCGACGGCTTGCGCCATGTCGCCGATCTCGTTGCGCATCGTACCGAACGGCACTTCAACGCCATAGTCGCCATCGGCGATCTTGCGCATCACCCCGGTCATCTTGCTGATCGGCTTGGCGATGGCCGTACCGAGCCAGGCGAAGGCGAGGAGGCCGAGCGCGAAGATCACCACGCCGCCGATCAGGAGGTTCAAGAGCTGCGCTTCGGAATCGGCGAGCAGCGTCGACTGCGGCACGGCGACGACCACCGTCCAGGCCGCATCGGCGCCCGGCAGGTCGACCTTGCGGGCATTCATCTTCCAGGTCTGGCCGGCGGCTTCGCCGGTCGACGAAAAGGTGTCCGACGATGCCATGGCGGTGAGCGCTTCGAGCGCCCAGGATTCCGTCACTTCCGTACCGATCAGTTTGGGGTCAGGGTTCAGCACCCAGACATTGCGCTGGTTGATGATGCCCATGAAGCCGTTGCCCATCGGCGGCTCGGTGCCGAGCTTCGCGGCCAGCACTGCCGAGTCGAAGGCGACGCCGCTCATCCCGACCGACTTGCCCGACGGGTCTTTGATGATGTTGGTGAAGCTGGTGTAGAGCTTGCCCTCGATATTGTCGGGCCCGGAGATTGCGGCGACGCCCGCCTTCAGCGGTCCGGTGAACCAGCTGTCAAAGCCCGCCGGGCTGTCGAGCGAACCATAGCCCACCGTGCCGTCAGCCTTGTTCTCAGCGAGGATGCCGACATGGTTGCCGCTGATCAGGAAGTGCGAGCCGGCAAAGGTCGGCCGCGCATAGAGCGCCGACTCCGGCGAGAACATCATGTAGACGCCCAACGCCCCCGGCAGGCTCGCCAGCTGCTTGGTGACGATCGTGCCATAGGTGGTGGGCGAGGTGTCGTGGTTGGCGAGCAGCGCCTCGGCCGTGCGCGCCGTCGAATCGGCCGCCACCGCAAAGCCGGTCAGGAACGTCTTGATCGACTCGGCCTGCGTCTCGGCCAGCCCGCCGACCACTTCGTCGGCCTGCGCCAGGTCCTGGGCGCGGTTGCTGGAGACCACGTAATATAGCGATGCGCCGATCGCGACCGTGAAAATGGCGGCGGCGGCAAGAATGATGGAGCCCCGAAGCTTAAGCGACGGCAGCTTGAATTTGGTCTTGGCGGGCATGGAGGGGTCGTGGTCCTTCTGGAGTGTCGACGAGCTGAAATGCGTCCTGCGTCTCGACGACAATGACAGCATGGCATCGTTAACATCGCGTCAAATCGCGACACCCGGCGGTAGGACTTTCGGCTGAAATGTGGCGGCCGGCGGTCGTTCCGCCGGCGCCTCTACGCCGCGCGGGACGTGCGTCGGCTCGCGCCGGTAGTCACGGTGAAGATCTCGGCGATACCGTCGACCTCCCCCGCCTGTGCCTCGGTCTGTTCGATCGCGGCATTGATCTCCTCGACCAGCGCCGCATTGTGCTGTGTCATCTCGTCGAGCTGCCGCACCGACGCGTTGACCTCCTCGATCGAGCCCGCCTGCTGCCGGCTGTCGTCGGCGATCGCCGCCATCAGCGCATTGGAGCGGCGCGCCGATGTCAGCATGGCTTCAAGCTTATCGGCCGCCTCGGCCACCAGCTTGGTGCCGCCCTTGACCTCGGTGCCCGATTGCTCAATCAGCACCTTCACTTCGCTCGAGGCCTGCGCCGCCGATTGTGCCAACCGCCGCACCTCGACCGCCACCACGGCGAAGCCCTTGCCGGCTTCCCCCGCCCGCGCTGCTTCCACCGAGGCGTTGAGCGCCAGCAGGTTGGTCTGGAAGGCGATGTCGTCGATCATCCCGATAATGTTGGAGATCTTCGCCGAGGACTGGGTGATCCGCTCCATCGCCACATTGGCCTGCTGCATCACCGCGCCGCCCGCTTCCGCGGTCCGGCTGACATCTTCGGCCACGTGGCGCGCATCCTCGGCCTTCTCGGCATTGGCGCGCACCGTGTCGGCCAGGAGCGTCATCGCCGCGCTGGTCTCTTCGATGGTCGCCGCCTGCCGTGTCGTCCGCTCGGAAAGGTCGTTGGCGCCGGAGAGGATCTCGCCGGTCGCCGTCTTCAGCGAGCGCGAGGTCTGCTTCAGCGTCAAGACGATATGGCTGAGCTTTTCCGCCACCTCGTTGGTATCGTCGCGCAGCTGCCCGAGCGCGCCCTCATAGCTGCCCTCGATGCGGTGCGTCAGGTCGGTATCGGCCAGCGCCGCCAGCGCCGCACCGGTATCGCCGATGATCCGCTCCACCGTCGCGACCAGCGTATTGACGCTGCCGGCCAGCCGGTTCAGCTCGTCGTCGGTAAAGCGGGTCGCCACCCGGCGCGAGAAATCGCCTGATGTCGCGGCATCCACCACATCGCCAAAGCTCTGCTGCAGCGACTGCATCATCTCGGCCCGCTCGGCCCGGCGCTGCTCCAGCGCCAGTCGCTCATCCTCGGTCAGCTCCTGCACCTTCAGCGCATTGGCGCGGAACACTTCGACATTGCGCGCCATCTCGCCGATCTCGTTGCGGAGCCCCGTATAGGGGATCTCCGTCTCGAGCGCGCCGCCAGCCACCAGCCGCATACTTTTCGACAGCATCGGCACCGGCCGCATCAGCCGCGACGCCGCAAACACCGAGAGCGCTCCGATCACCAGCACTGCCACTGCGCCGACCAGCACCAGGAGCTGCAGCCCGGCGCTCGCCGTCGCATCGATCTCGGCTTTCGGGATGCCGACATAGACCAGCCCGATCACCTCGTTGTTGAGATTCTGGATCGGCCGGTAGATGGCGTAATAGGGCACGCCAAGCACATTGGCCTCGCCCTGGTAGGTGCCACCGGCAACCACCACCGGATAGGCCGCGCCGTCGCGCGCCAGCGGCGTCTCGAGGATGCGCTCGCCCTTGTCGTCGAGGATGGTGGTCGACTTGCGGGTGAAATCCTGGGTTTCCGCATCGAACACGAACAGCGTCGCCGTATCGCCGGTCACTCGCCCGATGGTGTCGATCAGGTCGTGGTTGCGGAATTTCGGCATCGCCTTGGCTTCGATCTTTTCGAGCTCGCCCGCCTCGTTCCAGAAAATGTCGGAGTTCGGCAGGTTCACCTCGAGGATCGCCGCGGCAATCCTGAGATCGGCCGCCAGCCGCTGGTCGGCGGTGTCGCGCGTATTGGCAGCGAGCATCGTCCACACCGCGAACAGCACGGCCGCAATAGCCACGGTGACCGCGAGGAACACCATGGCCGAGATCGTCGTGGTGAGCGACAGCCCGCTCCGAGTCTGCGAAGTGATAGTGGTCTGCGAAGACGTTGTGGCCATTCTAGCCCCCATGTCGCCGCGGCTTTCGTGCCCGGCATCCCCGCTCATCCCCATCGCCGACGATAGGGAAGCTTCCTTAATCGCGGGTTGACCGAGCCGCCCCAGCCCGAAATACGCCGAAAACCCCACCAGCAGCGCCAGCCCCACACTGATCCCGCCGATCCAGTTGAGACGCCCGCCGGCCTCGGCGATCCGCTGTTCCAACAACTGCCCCATGTCGGCGCCCGAGGCGCGGCCCAGCGCCAGCGCCGCATCCTGGAACGCATCATGCGCCGCATCGAGCCCGGCCCAGTCAAAAGCCGATCGCGCCTTGGCATCGGGGATCGCCGCGATACCCGCCGCCACCCGCTCCGCCAGCGCCCCCGCGGCGGCCGTGTAAGCCTTGCCCGCAGCCGTCGCCCCGCCATCGGCGGTCGCCACGCGGAACTCGGCCAGCACCTCTTCGAGCCGCGCCAGCTCGGCCGGTTGCACCGCCACGGCGTAGCGCGTCGCCTGCATCAGCGCCGGCGACAGCGGCGCCGCATTGGCTGCCTTCGGCACCTCCAGCAGTTGTTCGGCTTTCGGGTCGGCACTGAGCCCCGAGCTGTCATGGATGCGCTGCACCAGCAGCGCCGCGGCATTGCGTGCCGCCGCCGGATGCGCGCCACCCGCGAGTTCCGCCTTCAGCGTGTCATAGGCCCGTGACAGCGAAGCCGTGCCGAGTGTCGCATCGCCGCTCCGCGCCGCCGCGGCGAGCGCCGGATCGGCCGCCGGCAGCGCGCCATCCCGGGCGAGCCCCACCAGTTCCGGCAGCACCAGCCCGGCATAGCGCACGCCCTCGGCTTCGCGCTGCGCCGCGTCCATCTCGCCAGTTGTCTGCCACCCCAGATGGAGCCCACCGCAAAGCGGCAGAGCGCCGACGACAATGGCGGTGATGATCCGGGTGAGCTTACGCATTTCTGTCCCTTCTGGACGTTTCGCGGGGGCTTTTCAGTCCCCGGAGTGCTTTCAGGAAAAGTTGCAGACTTTTCCGGTTCGAAAGCACGACAAAACCTAACTCATCAGAACTCGGCCCAGTCCTTATCGACTGCGGCGTTACCACGGCTGAGATACGACTTGGCGGCGGTCCGCACCTTGTCCTGCAGCGCCCGGATGCCCTTGGCCGGCGCCTCGACGGCTCGGACCGGTGCTGTCTGCGCTTCGATGCGGAACACCTCGACGATCCGGTCGAGCTCGGTGGCCTGCGCCTCGGTCTGCTCGATCGCCGCGTTGGTTTCCTCGACCAGCGCCGCATTGTGCTGGGTCATCTCATCCATGGTACGGACGGCGGCGTTCACCTCTTCGATCGCCGACGCCTGCTCCTGGCTGGCCCGGGCGATCGAATCCATCAGCTCGTTCGACGAACGCGCTGCCACCAGCATCGCTTCGAGCTTGGCCGCGGCCTCCGCCACCAGCTTCGAGCCGCCCCGGACTTCCGTCCCCGACTGCTCGATCAGCGCCTTCACTTCGCTCGAAGCGCCGGCGGCCGACTGCGCCAGCCGCCGCACTTCCACCGCCACCACGGCAAAGCCCTTGCCGGCGTCGCCGGCCCGCGCCGCCTCGACCGAGGCATTCAGCGCCAACAGGTTGGTCTGGAAAGCGATGTCGTCGATCATGCCGATGATGTTCGAAATCTTGCCCGAGGACGCAGTGATCCGCTCCATCGCCTCGGTCGCCTGGTGCATCACCTGGCCACCATCTTCGGCAGTTCGCGTCACGGTCGCCGCGACGCTGGAGGCGTCCTTGGCGCGCTCGGCATTGGCGAGCACCGTGCCGGACAGCTGCTCCATCGCCGCCGACGTCTCTTCGATCGTCGCCGCCTGCTTGGTGGTCCGCTCGCTCAGATCGTTCGCGCCCGAGAGGATCTCGCCGGTTGCCGTCTTCAGCGAGCGCGAGGTGCCCTTGAGCTGGCCGACGATCTCGGTCAGCCGCTCGGCCACCGCGTTGGTATCGTCCTTCAGCCGGGCGAACGCCCCGCCATACTGGCCGTTCACCCGCTGCGTCAGGTCGGTCTGCGCCAGCGCCGACAGCACGTCGCCAGTCTCGATCAGCCCGCGATCCACTGTCGCGACCAGCTCGTTGACGCCATGCGCCAAGGCGTTCAGTTCCTGATCCGGGAACTCCGCCTCGACCCGCTTACTGAAATCGCCGGAGATCGCCGCATCGACCACTTCGCCGAACGCCTTCTGCAACTCCTGCATCATCGCGGTGCGCTCGACACGGCGCTGCACCGAGGCCGTGCGCTCGCCTTCGGTCATCTCGGTGACCTTCAGCGCGTTCTCCTTGAACACCTGCACGGCCTTGGCCATGTCGCCGATTTCGTCACTGCGGCCGGCGCCCTTCACTTCTGTCTCGAGCTTGCCTTCGGCCAGCGCCCCCATCGTCTCGGTCAGGCGGCTGATCGGTTTCGAGATGCTGCGCGAGAACAAGACGCCCACCAGCGCCGCCAGCGCCAGGAGCCCCGCGCCGATCGCCAGCATGGTATTCCTGAGCTGCGCCACCGGCGCGAATGCCTCGTCTTCTGAGATGGTGGTGACCATCGCCCAGGTGGTGCCGTTGAAGGTAACCGGGGTGGCGTTGGCCAGCATCCGCATACCGCGATAGTCGGTAGTGACGCCGTTGGCAGCGTTGCCGGCCAGCGCCGCCTCGACCACCGGATTGTCGTAGACGGCGGTCAGCGTGTCATCGCCGTCGGAGAACACCGAGTCCGAGCGCAGCAGCTTGTCGGCGCCGACATAGAAACTCTCGGCGGTCTGGCCGAGCTGCGTGCTGTCCTGCAGCATCTGGTTGATCGGGACGACAGGCATCTGGATCGCCATCACCCCCATCAGCTTGCCGCGCACATCGATCACCGGCGTCGCGATGAAGCTCGCCGGCGAGCCGGCGATCGCGTAGACCGAGGCGTCCTCGTAGGCCACCTGCCCGCGCTCGGTCAGCGCCAGCGCCTTGCGGTACACCCGCCCCAACCCGCTATCGGCCATATCGCCGCCCTCGGCGAAGTTCGACGTGAAATCGTCGTTCTTCATCACCGAGTAAACGAGGTTGCCCACCGTATCGAACATGTAGAAGTCGCGGTAACCGCGCAGCTCCAGCTGCCGGCGGAATGTCGCCTGCACCTTGTCGTGCGTGGTGTCGTAGTTGGTCCGGCCCTTGTCGTTGATATCGAGCAACTGCCGCTGCCCGGCCGGGTTCGGGTTATTGGTGATGAACGCCTCGCGCAGCACCACAATCGGGTCACCCGGCGGCGTCGCCTTGGCAAAGCTCTTCCAGGCGATGGCGAAATCGCGCACCGCGTTCACCGCGCTGTCGGTGGCGGCGCTGTTCACCAGGTCCGCTTCGATGGTCTTGAGATAGGTTGAGAACTTGTCGGCATGGCTCGAGGCCACCGTCTGCATCTGCCGCGCGCTCATATCGGCGACGATGCCCGAGCCGATCACGTAGCTTCCGAGCCCCACACCGACACTGACCAGCAGCGCCGAGCCCACCATGGCCAATGGCAACTTCTGGGCAATCTTGAATTTCGGAAGCCAACCCATGCAAAAAACCCCCAAATATTGCCTTCGGGGGGAGCGGCGATCCTGCCGCAGCGTAACGGAAGCATCCTGCTTCCGCTGTTCACGCCGCCTCATCCCCCAAGGCCCGTGCACAACTTGGCGAAGACTAGGCACCGCGCCTTAATTTCTGATTACGGAACGACACGTAGTGCGCTCAGCATTTGCGGGCGAATGACGCTGCGCAGCACGCCAAAAAAAGGTCGCTCGGGAGCGGCCTTTCTACTGAGCAGAATTGTATCACGCCTAGAACTCGGCCCAATCCTTGTCGACCGCGGCATTGCCGCGGCTGAGGTAAGACTTGGCCGCCACGCGCACCTTGTCCTGCAGCGCCCGGATGCCCTTGGCCGGCGGTTCCACGGCCCGCACAGAGCCAGCGTCGCCAGTGCGGAACACCTCGACGATCCGGTCGAGTTCGGTGGCCTGCGCCTCGGTCTGCTCGATCGCCGCGTTGGTTTCTTCGACCAGCGCCGCGTTGTGCTGGGTCATCTCATCCATGGTGCGGACGGCAGCATTCACCTCTTCGATTGCCGAGGCTTGCTCCTGGCTGGCCCGGGCGATCGAATCCATCAATTCGTTCGACGAGCGCGCCGCCACCAGCATCGCTTCGAGCTTGGCCGCGGCTTCCGCCACCAGCTTCGAGCCACCCTTCACCTCGCTGCCCGATTGCTCGATCAGCACCTTGACCTCACTCGAGGCGCTGGCCGCCGACTGCGCCAGCCGCCGCACTTCCACGGCCACCACGGCAAAACCCTTGCCCGCATCGCCGGCCCGCGCCGCTTCCACCGAGGCGTTGAGCGCCAAGAGGTTCGTCTGGAAGGCAATGTCGTCGATCATCCCGATAATGTTCGAAATCTTGCCTGACGAGTGGGTGATCCGCTCCATCGCTTCGGTGGCCCGGTGCATCACCTGCCCGCCATCTTCGGCGGTGCGGGTTACCGTTGCCGCGACGTTCGACGCATCCTTGGCCCGCTCGGCATTGGCGAGCACCGTACCCGACAGCTGCTCCATCGCCGCCGAGGTCTCCTCGATCGTCGCTGCCTGCTTGGTGGTGCGTTCGCTCAGGTCATTGGCGCCCGACAGAATCTCGCCCGTCGCCGTCTTCAACGAGCGCGAGGTCTGCTTCAGTCCCATGACGATTTCGCCGAGCTTTTCGGCCACCGCATTGGTGTCGGTCTTGAGCCGCAGGAAGGCGCCCTGGTAATCGCCGCGCACCCGCTGCGTCAGGTCGGTATGGGCCAGCGCCGCCAGCACCTCCGCCGTCTCGCTCATGCCGCGATCGACCGTCGCCACCAGCTCATTGACCCCATGCGCCAGCGCGTTGAGCTCCTGGTCGGGAAACTCTGCCTCGACCCGCTTGGTGAAATCGCCCGATATCGCCGCATCCACCACTTCGCCGAATGCCTTCTGCAACTCCTGCATCATCTGCGTGCGGTCGGCTCGACGCTGGATCGACGCGGCACGCTCACCTTCGGTCATCTCGGTGACCTTCAGCGCATTCTCCTTGAACACCTGCACGGCCTTGGCCATGTCGCCGATCTCGTCGCTGCGGCCTGCCCCCTTCACCTCGGTGTCGAGCTTGCCTTCAGCCAGCGCCCCCATCGTCTCAGTCAGCCGGCTGATCGGTTTGGAAATGCTGCGCGAGAACAGCAGGCCGACCACCGCCGCCACTGCTAGCAGCCCCGCGCCGACCAGCAGCATCATGTTGCGCATCTCGGCCACCGGCGCGAAGGCTTCGTCCTCGCTCATCGTGGTGACCATCGCCCACTTGGCGCCGTTGAACTCCACCGGCAGCGCCGTGGCGATCATCCGCATGCCGCGGTAATCCGTGGTGACGCCATCGGCCCGGTTACCCGCCAAAGCCGCGTCGGCCACGGGATAGTCGTAACTGGCGCTCAGCGTGTCGTTGCCCGTGGAAAACACCGAGTCCGACCGCATCAGCTTGTCGGCGCCGACCAGGATGCTCTCGCCGGTCTGCCCCAGATTGGCATTGTCCTGCAGCATCAGGTTGATCGGCCCGATCGGCATTTCGATCGCCATCACCCCGATCAGCTTGTTGCGCGCGTCGAACACCGGCGTCGCGAGAAAGCTCGCCGGCATGCCGGCCACCGCATAAAGACTCAGGTCCTCGAACGCCACCTTGCCGGGCTCGGTCAATGCCGCGGCGCTACGGAACGCCCGCCCCAGCCCGCTATCGGCGAGCTCGCCGCCCTCGGCGAAGTTCCGCGCGAAGTCGTCGTTCTTCATCACCGAATAGACGAGGTTGCCCTTGGGATCGAACAGGAACAGGTCCGAATAGCCGCGCGCTTCCAACTGGCGGCGGAAGTTCGGGTGCACCTTGGAATGGAGGAAATCGTAGTTCCACTTCTTGGCGCCCGGCGCCTGCGCTGGCGTATCGAGCGCTTGGCGCGAACCGGCCGAATTGGGGTTGTTGTCGATGTAATTGCCGCGCAGCGTGGCGATCGGATCGGCAGCGGGTTTGGAGGTGGCGAACTGGCCCCAGCCGATGGCGAAATCGCGCAGTGTCGTTTGCACGCTTTCCGCCGCCGCCTGGTTCACCAGGTCCGCCTCGATGGTCCCGAGATAGGTTTCGAACGATTTCACCCGGTCGCCGGCCGCCATCTGCATCTGCCGGATGCTCATCTGGTCGACGGTGCTCGAGCCGATCAGGTAGCTGGCGATGCCGACGCCGGCGCTGACCAGCAGCGCCGAGCCGACCAGCGCCAGCGGCAGCTTCTGCGCGATCTTGAATCTTGGAAACCAACCCATGCGCCTGCTCCTCCTGGATGCGGCCGTCTGGGGAGGAAATGCCGAGGGCGGGCAGCAGCTACGGCGCCCGCATCACGTCGACCCTCCCCCAAGGCCCGTGCACGACTGGGCAAAGACTGGCAGGGGCCGATTAATTTCGTGTTACGGAACGATGCGTAGCAAGCCCAGCATTTCCGGGCATGTAGTCGATTACATCGACGTCCGGAAAGACCAACAGCGACAAGTGCTTGCCCGGAAACGCAAAGGCCGCCCGGAGGCGGCCTTGCAAGTTTAAGCAGGAGGCTGTGCTTACGACAGCACGCCGATCACCGCCTCGATGCGCTTCTTCATGGTCGAGGCGTCGAACGGCTTGATGATGTAGTTGTTGACGCCCGACGAAATCGCTTCCTTCACCTGCTCCTTGTCGGAGCGGCCGGTGGCCATGATGAAGGGCATGCCCTGCGTCTTGGGGTGCTTGCGGATGACGCGCAGCAGCGTCAGCCCGTCGATATCTTCCATGTTCCAGTCGGAGATGATCAGGTCGACACTGCTCTTTTCGAGCTTGCCGAGCGCATCGCGCCCCGACTTGGCTTCGACGATGTTGGTGAATCCGAGCTGGGTGAGGATGTATTTACAGATGCCCCGCATGGACTGCTGGTCATCGACGATCATCACACTGACTGCACTTGCCTTCGGCATCGTTACGCTGCGCCTTCTAGCTGCCCGAAATACGCCCGGGTCGCGTATCGTAAAACCCTAGGTGCATTCCGTTACCAAACCTTCAATCCGAACCCGCGTTATGCTGCGGATTTGAGCCGGGTGAGCGCCGCCGCGAGCCGCGCGGCGATACCTTCGACCGGCGCCTGCTCGATCACCGCGCCCTCTTCGAACGCCACGCGCGGCATGCCGTAGACCAGCGCCGAGGCCTGGCTCTGCCCTACCGTGTAAGCCCCAGCCTCGCGCATCAGCTTGAGCCCGCGCGCCCCGTCGCGGCCCATGCCGGTGAGAATGGCGCCCACCGCCATCGGCCCGACGGTTTTCGCCACCGACTCGAACAGCACGTCAACGCTCGGCCGGTGCCCCGACATCAGTTCGTCCTGCGTCACCCGGCATTTGAGCTGGCCGGAGCTGCGCTCGACCCGCAAATGAAAGTCGCCACGCGCCACATAGGCGTGCCCCGCCAGCAGCGGCATCCGGTCCTCGGCTTCCACCACCTTCAGCTCGGTCAGCTCGTCGAGCCGCCCGGCAAAGCGGCTGGTGAACCCCGCCGGCATATGCTGCGCGATGACGATCGGCGGACAGTCGGGCGGCATCTGGCTCAGCACCACCCGGATCGCCTCGACCCCGCCGGTCGAGGCTCCGATGGCGATCAGCGCGCCGTTCGGCGCCGCCGCAGTACGCACCGGCACCTTGGCGGTCGGCGCCTTCAAGGCGCGGCCCTTGACGTCGGAATGGGCCGCGGCCCGCACCTTCTGGCGCAGGTTCTCGCCGAACGCATCGAGCCCGCCCGACAGCGATGCGTTGGGCTTGGCGACGAAATCCACCGCCCCCAGTTCCAGCGCCAGCAGCGTCTCGCTCGCCCCCTTGGTGGTCAGCGTCGAAACCATCACCACCGGAAGCGGATGCAGCCGCATCAGTTTATCGAGAAACTGCAGCCCGTTCATGTTGGGCATCTCGATATCGAGCGTTACCACGTCGGGGTTGAGGTCCTTGACCTTGGAACGCGCATCGATCGGATCCTCGGCGGTGCCGACGACGACGATATCGCCATCCTTGCCCAGCGTGCGGCTCAGCACCTCGCGAATGAGTGCGGAATCATCGACGACCAGCACCTTGATGCTCATGCTGCGTCCCTCGCCTTCTGCTGTGCGCGTGCCTGATAGATGGTCTTGCCGACCAGCCGGAAATTGGCGCCGCCGGCGCCCAGGTTTTCGGAGTGCCCGATATAGAGAAAGCCGTCCGGCACCAGGATCGCCCCCAGCCGCGCGAACAGTTCGCCCTGTGTCTTCTTGTCGAAATAGATGGCGACGTTCCGGCAGAACACCGCGTCGAACGGCCCCTTCATCGGCCAGGGGTTGTGCATCAGGTTGAGCGGCTTGAACGAGATCAGCTCGCGCACCGCCATCGGGATCTGCACCTGGCCGGCGCCGGCGCGCTCGAACAGCGTCGCCCGCTCCCGCGACAGCCCGTTGAGCTCGGCCTCCGGGTAAACCCCGCCCGCCGCCTTCGCGACAACGTTGGTATCGATATCGGTGGCAAGGATGCGGAAATCCCAGCGCTTCAGTTCCGGGAAGGCCGACAGCAGGCTCAGTGCGATGGTATAGGGCTCCTGCCCGGTCGAGCAGCCAGCCGACCAGATCCGCAGCTTCGGTCGGCCGTTGGCGCCCAGCCGCGGCCGCTGCGCCATCAGCTGGCGCACATAGGTCTCGAGATGCTCGAAGTGATGGTCCTCGCGCCAGAACCGCGTCAGGTTGGTGGTCAGCGCGTTGATGAACTCCTGCGCGTCGGCGGGCGTCCCCTGCCGCTCGAGGTAATCGAGATAGGCATCGAACGAGCTGAGCCGCAGCGTGCGAACGAGCTTGCCCAGCCGCGACACCACGAGGGTGCGCTTGGCCTCCGACAACGAGATTCCGGCTTCCTGATAGACGCGTGCCTTGACCCGATTGAACTCGCGGTCACTGAGGGCAAATTCGCCCTGATCCATACTGCCCCCTATCGGCCCATTCCGGAGCGGGATCAGGAAAAGTTGCAGACTTTTCCGGTTCGATCCCGCGACCACCTAACAACCTGGAACGGGACACACTTAGAATAAGGGTGGCCCGTTCTAGGCCGAGCGTCTGCGCGCCGGGAGTTGCAGGGCTTTCGCCGCTTCCGAGCCGACCGCAGCAACGCTGCCGTCCAGCCGGGCGATGGCGCCGCTGCCCTCATCCAGTGCACCGGCGATCATGTCCGTCTCATTGCTTAGATTCTCTAAATGTCCGCCGAGGCCGGAGAGAATCTTTTTGAGCGACGCCGCTTCCTCGACCGAGGCGCTGGCTTCGCGCCGCGAGGTGCCGACCAGCGATTTGATCTCGCGCGCCGCCTTCTGCGTCGCCTGCGCCAGGGTGCGCACCTCGGCCGCCACCACGGCAAAGCCGGCGCCCTTCTCACCGGCCCGCGCCGCCTCCACCGCAGCGTTGAGCGCCAACAGGTTGGTGCGGAAGCTCACATCCTCGATGCTCGACACCATCCGGTCGATCTCGGCCGTGGTGTGCTCCACCCCGCCGACCGAGGCACTGGTGCGCTGCACGGCGAGCGCCGCATCGGCCGCCAGCGCCACCGCCTGCCGCTCCAGCACCCGCACCGCCTGCGCCTTGGCGCGCCCCTTCTCGATGGCGCGCGACGCCACGGTGAGCCCCGCCCGGCTCTGGTCGGCGAGCTCGGCGAGACTGGTAACGCTGGCCCGGTAGCGGTCGATGGCCCTGAGGATCGCTTCCATCTTGGCCTCGAGATGGGCCCGCGCCATCAGCGCCTCTTCACGTTCGGCGAGGATGGAATTGAGGTCCTGCTCGAACTGCCGGAGCTCCGGCGCCATGGCTCCGGCGCCCATCAGCAAGAGTGCGTCGATCTCCTCGCCACGCAGCAGCTGGCCGATCGCTTTGACCGATTTGTCGAACTGTTCGAGCGCCCCACCCAGCGCCTTCAGCGCCGGCGAATGCTGCATGCCCCAGTCATCAAAGCGGAACCCCGTTCGGCCATTCGAAAGCGCCGTGACGAAGGCATCGAAATCGTCATCGGCGATATGATAGCCGGCCGGGGTGAACTCGATGATCGAGCGCCCGCCGCCCAGCTCCCGCCGCTCCGCCACAAAGCGGCGGTCGCCAACCGTGACGATGCTCTCTTCCGCCATGTCCTCGAGCAGCACCCGGCCGCCCAGCACGTCGGAAATCAGCCCGCCTTCCTCGGCTGTCGGTTCAACCAGCACCAGGCCGGTGCTGACCCCGAGGATTTCGCCATCGGCGTCGACCAGTGCCGCCGGCTGCCGCATGCTGCCGAAGGCGGATTTGAAGTTGTGCGCCCGATCAAGCCGCGAGCAGAGGCTCTGGACGATGGCCTCGAGGCTGGTCGCCTCGCCGGCCCATACTCCGACCGCCTGCCCGATGGCCCCGAGCCGCGCCGCAAACGCCCGATCGGCGCGCAGCCCGATGATCACCATGCCCGTCGCCGCCGCCGCCGCCGCGACAATCGCCAGCACCGCGCTCGCGAGACCCACGCCAAACAGCAGCACGCCGCCGACCGCGATCAGCAGAGCGGCAAGCCAGCATAGATTAGCGATGAGCGCCATGCGCAAGCGCCGCACGAATCACCGAGCCCCGGCGGGCCTCCCCAGGCCCTCGCCGCGACCCTAAAACCGGAATGGTTAATCAAACCTATACTTGCCGGGGGTGGCGTAAGAACTTGGTAATGATGCGTGCGGGAG
>NZ_LAJE02000162.1 GCF_000970465.2 Devosia insulae DS-56 | reverse complement strand
TCACCGCGCTCAGCTACTCGCACATCCCCGATCGCAAACGGCATCCCAATGACCTCCAAGTTGGCAATGCCACCTTGAATCACAGCTCGCCGATGACCCCAAACCACTTCCGTGCATGCCGTAGCCCCGTCGGGGAGAGGGTGGATCGGCCGTAGGCCGAGACGGGTGAGGGGTAAGCCACCGATCCGTCACTGTAAGACCGAATGGCGCGCTCACCCCATAAAGGGTGCCAGCTCATCATCCAGCGTGCTGTCGCCAGTCCAGTGCACCGCGCTCCAGCCGGCCTGCCGCGCCGCTTCGACATTGGCCAGCGTGTCGTCGACCAGCACGATCTCCTCGGGCGCAGCATCGGCAATGGCCGCGGCGCGGTCGAAGAACTCGGCATGTGGCTTCCGGTGGCCGAGCGCGGCGGAATAGATGATGCCGTCGACGTGGGCGCCGAGCCCGACCTGCTGCATCAGGTAGTCGGCCCGCATGTGCTCCTGGTTGGTAGCGAGGAACACCGGTACGCCGCGTTCGCGATAGCGCTTCACCGCTGAAAGCACAGCCTGGTCGACCCGCGAGTCGTGCTCGAACCAGTAGGCGATCAGCCGCTCGCACGAAACTTTTGGCGCGATCTCGGCCAACACCGGCGCCAACCGCTCGGTCAGCCCTTCGCGTCCGGTGACGATCGCTTCCCAGAACGGCGTGAAGAAGGTCTCCCGCAGCCGGTCCGGCGACAGGCCGAGATCGGCTTGCAGTTCGGCGAACAGGTGCCGGCCGTCGGTCGGGCGGCCGCTGACGAGGACGCCATCGACGTCCATCATCAGCACCTTGCGTGGCATCAGGCGGTGCGTCCGTTCGGCAGCGGCGCGCCGGCTTCCACGAGCTTCCTATCGGCCAGGGCGTCCCACAGGGCGTCGGGGATCTTGACGTTCCACCAGTCGAGGATGCCGTTGAGTTCGGCCGGCGATTTCGGGCCGGGGAGGATGTTGCAGATCGCCTTATGGGCGAGCGGGAACTGTAGCGCGGCGGCGCCGAGCGGAACGCCGAATTCCTTGCACAGCGCTTCGAGGTCGGAGACGCGCTTGATGATGTGCTCGGGGGCCTTGGCGTAGTTCCAGGTGCCGGTGCCCATCAGCGCGCCGCCGTTGAACGGACCGCCGCAGACCACCGAAGCGCCGCGCTCGAGGCAGGTGGTGAGGAATGGGGTCAGCGAGGTCTGTTCGAGCAGGGTGTAGCGGCCGGCGAGCAGGAACACGTCCCAATCGCCGAGCGCGAAGGCATCCATCAGCACCTCCCACTCGTTGACCCCGAGGCCGATGGCCGAGACCTTGCCGGTGGCCTTCAGTTCCTTCAGCGCCTTGTAGCCGCCATCCTCGGCAAGCTGCTTCCAGTAGATCGGGTTCTGCTCGGCGCTGTGAGTGGCGAGGCCAATATCGTGGACATAGAGGATGTCGACCTTGCTGAGCCCAAGCCGGGCAAGGCTCGCCTCATAGGAGCGCATCACGCCCCAGTAGCTGTAGTCGTAGACCTGCTCGAAGGGCAGCGGCTTGATCCAGTTGTGCGGATAGTCGCGCTCGGTTTCCGATTGCACCGGACGGAGCAAGCGGCCGACCTTGGTGGAGATTGCGACGCCCTCGGTGCGGAAGCGCAGGCCATCGCCCATCAGGTGCTCGGAGCGGCCATAGCCATATTGCGGCGCGGTGTCGAAGTAGCGGATGCCGGCATCGACGGCAGCGCCGACGGTGGCGCGGGCCTGCTCGTCAGGGACCTCGGTGAAGATGCCGGCGAGCGTCGCGCCGCCGAGCCCGAGCTCGGTCAATTCGAGGCTGGTCCGGCCAACCTGGCGCTGCTTGAAACTGGTGGCGCTCATCTCTGCTCAAAACTCCCTGGGCCCAACGGCGGCGGACACTGACATGTCAGTTGCACGGGGTAAACCAGCCAAAGGTGGTAGCGCAAGTGTTCGCGGCGTAAGCTCACCAGAGACCAGGAGATGGCCATGCTCAAGCTCGGCTTTGCCCACGCCTTGTTGCTCGATCTCGCTGACGGGAAGTCTGGACCAGCGCGGCGAAGCCCAAGGATTTCCGATAGCCTCGTGCTCATGCTGGCGCCGCTCGACAGCGGCCAGCTGCTGCTCAGCTTCATGAGCCGCCTCGGCCTCCTCGACGGACCGAAGCTCAAGCGGCTGCAGCAGGTCGCCAGCAACGAGGACTAGTCCTCGCGGAAGGCATGGCTCAGCTGTGCCGCCAGCGGCCCCAGCAAGTACGACAGCACCGTGCGGTCCGTTGTACGCAGAAAGGCCTCGGCCGGCATGCCGGCGGTGACGTGCTGGCCGTGGGGCAGGCGGGCGAGCTCGGTTTCGCTCAGCCTCATGCGGATCGAGAAATAGGCGACGCCGGTCGCCGGATCACGCGACAGATCGGGCGAGATGGAATCGACCGCCGCCACCAGTTCGGGCGTGGTTCGTGCATCGAACCCGGTGAGCCGCACCGCGGCGGCCTGGCCGACAGTCAACTTGTCGACATCGATGGGCGAGACGCGTGCCTCCAGCACCAGCCGGTCGGTATGCGGGACCACCTGCATCAGCGTCTCGCCGGCAGCAACCACGCCGCCAACGGTGCGGACGATCGACTCGTGCACGATGCCGGCCTGGGGCGCGCGGATTTCGAGTTTTGCCAGCCGGTCCTCGGCGGCGATCTTCTGCTGCAGCAGTTCGGCGATCTGCAGTCCGACATCGCGCAGATCCTCGAGCACGCCGGCACGGAAGGTGGCGGTATTCTCGGCGATCTTGGCGCGGCTGCCGGCGATGGCGGTGCGAGCCGAGGCGATCTCGGCGGTGAGGTTGCCGGCCTCGCCCTCGAGCCGTGCCAACTCGCGCTTGGAGGCGTTGAGCCGGCTGGCTTCCATCAGGCCATCGCGGAATAGCGCCTCGGCATCGACGACCTCGCCGGCGAGGATTTCGCTCTGCCGCCGCACCGCTGCCTGCTGAGCCTCGAGCCCGGCGATCTGCTCGCCGAGCTGGCCGATCTGTTCCTGCAGCTGAGTGGCGAGGCCGGCCTGCGCGTCGGCCCGGCTCTGGCGCAGGCGCTCCTGTGCGGCGAGCAATCCGTCCAAGGTCGCGCGGTCAGGCCAGGTATCGAGATTGGCCGGAAGCGTCAGCCTGTCGTTACCAATGCTTTCGGCCGTGAGCCGGGCCTCGAGAGCAAACGCAGCGCTCAGCTGCGAGACGATGACCGCGAGATTGGCGGACACCGTAGTGCTGTCGAGGTGGACGAGCAGTTGCCCGGCCTCGACCGCATCGCCGTCCTTGACCAGGATGGCGCTGACCACACCGCCTTCCGGGTGCTGCACGCGCTTGCTGCCTTCGAGCGGCACAACGGTACCCTGCGCCACGACCGCGCCTGCGATCTCGGTGGTGCCAGCCCAGCCGCCCAGCACGCCGATGAACAGCGCCATGGCGCCGAGCCCGGCAAAGGCGTGGCGCCTGAGGCTCTTGAGGGGATCAGCCATTGACCCGCACCCCTTCGATGCGTGGGGCAGGGGCCGTCACCTGCCGCAGCACTTCCTCCTTGGCGCCGAAGGCGCTCTGGCGCCCGTTCACCAGGTAGATCAGCTTGTCGCACACGGCGATGGCGCTGGGCCGGTGGGCGATGACGATCACCACGGCGCCGCGCGCCTTGGCGGCGGTGAGCGCGGTGGTCAGGGCGGTGTCGCCGGCGAAATCGAGGTTGGCGTTCGGCTCGTCGAGCACCAGCAGGAACGGATCGCCATAGAGCGCCCGCGCCAGCCCGACGCGCTGTCTTTGCCCGGCCGAAAGCGCCGCGCCACGGGCTCCGATCCGGGTGTCGTAGCCATCGGAGAGGCCGGTGATCAGCTCGTGCACGCCGGCCAGCCGGGCTGCCTTCAGCACGCTTTCGCTGTCGGCATCGGGGCGGAAGCGGGCGATGTTCTCGGCAACCGTGCCGTCGAACAGGCCGACGCTCTGCGGCAGGTAGCCGATGCGGCGGCCGAGCTGGATCGGATCGAAATGCGTGAGCTCGGAGCCATCGAGGCGCACTTCGCCCTGCAGCACCGGCCAGATGCCGCAGAGCCCGCGCGCCAGCGAGGTCTTGCCCGAGCCCGAAAGGCCGAGCACCCCCATGGCTTCGCCCGCCGCGAGGCTGAAGCTCACACCGGCGACCAGCGGTGGCTTCAGCAGGTCCGGCCCGCTGGCAAATTGCCGGACTTCCAGGGTGGATTGCGGATCGGGCAGGCTCAGCCGGTTGCTCGCCGGCGGTTGCGCCGCCAGCAGCGCTTCGGCGCGACGCAGCGCCTGGCGGGCCCCTGTCAGCCCGCGCCACTGCGCCACCATCTGCTCGACCGGGGCCAGCGCCCGCGAGGTGACGATCGAGGCAGCGATCATCAGCCCGGGGGAAAGCTCGCCGCGGATGACAAGGTAGGCGCCTAGTGCCAGCACCGCCGATTGCAGCAGGAAGCGGAATGACTTGGTTACCGATGAATAGAGCGCGCCGACATCGGAAGCGCGGTTCTGCACCTCGGCCAGTGCCTCGGAGCGGGCTTGCCAGCGGGTTGTCACGTCGTCGAGCATGCCCATGGCGAAGACCGGTTCGGCATTGGCGCGGGCATCCTCGCCCAGGGATTGGCGATGCGCCATGGCGGCGGCCGCTTCGGTGGTCGGCCGGCCCGACAGGCGCTCGTTGATCACCAGCAGCGTCGTCGCCACCAGCGCGCCGCCGGTCGCCAGCCAGCCGAGCGCCGGGTGGAACAGGAAAACCACGCCCAGATAGACCGGCAGCCAGGGCAGATCGAACAGCGCCAGCGGCCCCGGCCCGCCGACATAGCTGCGGATGGAATCGAGGTCGCGCACCGCGTCGGGTCGCGCGAGGCCGAGCGGCAGCAACCCGGCGCGGAGCGAGGCGCGGAACACGTCGGGGGCGATCGAGGCCACAAGGGCTGCGGCAAAGCGGAAGGCCATGCGCGAGCGCAAGAGGTCGAGCAAAGCGAGGAAGGCGTAGGTGCCGGCGACCAGCGCGAACAGTGCCACCAGCGTCGGCACCGAGCGGCTGGCCAGCACCCGGTCGTAGACCTGCAGCATGAACAGCGGGCCGGTGAGCACCAGGAGGTTGGTGGCAAGGCTCAACAGGCCAAGCGCCAGCAGCGGGAAGCCGGTGCGCCTCATCAGGGCGCGGACGACGCTTTCGCGCCGGGCGCCGTTCGACATTGTTGTACCCCGTCGCTGCCCGATTGGGCGAGTGCGGCGAAGTCTCGGTTCCGCCGCGCCCTGCATGAACCGGCGGGACCGGATAGGAGCCATGCTCGGATGGCATGACCAGCGCGAAGCGGAGCAAGAAAAAACCCCGGAACGCGGGGGTTCCGGGGTTTAGTTTATGCGGGGTTGGTGCCGCATTTTTCAGCAACAGGTATTTGGGTGCCCCCGTGCCGAAATTGAGGGCAGGTCAGACGATCCAGTCCGACGATGCCAAAAGGGATTCGAGCGTCGCGCCGTTGAGCCCCATGACGAGAGGATCGCCATGTGCATCGGCGACGCGGATCTCGACGTGGTAGCCGCTGCCATCGACATCGATGCCGAGCGTATCGAAGGTGTCGCCACCACTTGCCGCTGCCTCGCGGAACGCCGCGAGGAAGGCTGCCGCTGAAGCAAAGCCGGTGAGCCCGGTGTCGAGCCGGTCGCCGGAGCGGAGCGAAAAGTCCTCGATGGTGTCGCGGCCGGCCGAGAACACGAAGGTGTCGGCGCCCGAGCCGCCGTTGAGCAGGTCATCGCCGCTGCCGCCGAACAGCCGGTCGTTGCCGGCCTGGCCATAGAGATCGTCGCTGCCATCACCGCCCGACAGGTAGTCATTGCCGCCGCGAGCAAAGAACCGATCGTCGCCAGAAAAGCCGAACAGCTCGTTGGCGGCCTCGTTGCCGGTGAAGCTGTTATTCGAGCTATTGCCGAAGCCGTTGGTGGCGCGATCGCCGGTCAGCTCCAGCGCCTCGTTCTCGTCGCCCAGCACGTAGCTGGTCGAGGCCACGATACGGTCATAGCCACCGCCCGACAGCACCACGTCGTGCACCGAACTGACGACGATCCGGTCGGCGTCATCCGAACCGAAATAGGTGGTCGGCAAGTCGGTGAGGGTCGATGCCGCCACCGTGCCATCAGCAAAGCGGAAGGCTTCGACGCCGCCGACAATGTCATAGCCGCCGCCGGCCTTGTGCACGACGAAGCGGCCGGAGAGGTCACGGGTCAGGGTGTAGTCGTCCTGCTCGCCGGCATAGGCCAGCACATCGGTGCCGAGCCCGCCATCGATGACGTCGTTGCCCTTGGAGGCATAGATCAGGTCATCGCCCTTTTCGGCGTAGAGCCGGTCGCCGCCGTTGCCGCCGACGAGGATGTCGGCGCCGGCGCGGGCGTGAAACTCGACGCCGCTGTCATTGGCCACCAGCAGCTCGCTCTTGTTGGTGCCTTTGACGACGTCGAAGGTGACGGTGTTGGCATGGGGGTTAGTGGGGGCGCCGTAGCTGGTGCCCTCGTCGTTCACGAACAGGGTCGGCGACAGATAGGTGGCCTCGAGGTCGGTGCGTTCCGAGCTCAGCACGGTGACGATGTTGTCGTGATCGTCGCCGCCGTGGAAGTTGATGTCGCGGTTGGTCTCGCGCACCTGGATGGTGTTGTTGGCCTCGCTGGTCCAGCTGGCGAACAGCACGGCGTGGCGGGTGTCGAAGGCCTCAACCCCCACCAGTTGGCTGTCGTAGAGCGCCTTGAGCTGGAAGGCGTAGCCGTTGCCGCCATCGCCCTTGTTCACCGCGCCATCGACCGTGAGGTTCGAGGCCTCGAGAAAGATCGTCTGGGAGAAGGTGAAGCCGTTGGACGGGGCGTTATCGATGGTGATGTCGAACAGCTTTACGTGGCTGGTGCCCGACAGCGAGATGACGTTGGAGCGGTCGAACGAAGCCTCGACATTGGTGAAGCTGCCCGGATCCTGCTCGGCGAGACCGGATTCGACGGTGAAGCCGCCGAGTTTGACGTTCTCGGCCACCTCGATCTTCTGCACCGAGGCAATGGTGGAGAAATCGAAAGCCAGCCCGTTGGTCAGCCGGACGGTGTTGCCGTTGACCGAGGCGACTTCAACCATCGAGGTGCGCAGCGGCTTGTCTTCGCGCCACTCCGTATCGCCGATCGAGTCGAGATATTCGGGGGTGTTTTCGAGCTCGATCCACAGGTGATCGCCGGTCTTGAGCCCCGAGGCGTCCGCCAGATGCAGGTACATCGAGCCTTCCGCGGCCGGCTCGTCCAGCGCGAACTCGCCCGAATAGCTGGGCACATCGATGACCCCGCCGATCTGGAAGGCGCCGCCGACGCGGGCATTGCCGACGAGTTCGATGGTCGTGGCGCCGGAGCCGGTGCCCATCACCGTGATGTCGTCGCGGTTGATGACGACTGTCTGGTCGAACTCGAACGTGCCGGCGCCCATCAGGATGGTTTCGCCAGCCGGAGCCGAGTCAATAATGGCCTGCAGCTCGGCCGCGGAGGTCGAGGCGGATACGGTGATCATTGGGAGTACCTTTCGCTATAGGTGGAGGTGGACGCGAATGCCTCCCTTTGCACCGCATCGGCAGTGTTCCCTGATCGGCGCTAATCCCGGCTGAGGCCGATCGATCGGATTTGCACCAAATGCTTGGCATTTGTTCCAAAAGCCCGGGAACGCCCACACCTCGCCCGCCAATCTGGGCGGGGAGGGGGCCAGAATGTGCACGCTGTGAAAAAGGGCGGAAAAGCAAGGAGCCGGGCACTTGGCCCGGCTCCTGAAACGTCAGCAGTAACCAGCTCTTAGAGCTGGCGGATGGTTACCGGCCGGTCTTCGTTCCACGCCACGGCATTGCGCAGCGGCAGGCCGAACTGGGCCTCCTCGATCTCGAACACGTCGCCGGGCTCGGTCTTGATGCCGTCGGCGAAGCTCAGCGTCGCGGTGCCGAACATGTGGACGTGGATGTCGCCCGGCTGGCGGAACAGATCGTACTTGAAGTGGTGGTGCTCGAGGTTGGCGATGGTGTGGCTCATGTTGTCCTCGCCACTGAGGAACGGCTTCTCCCACAGCACCTTGCCGGCGCGGAGGATCCGCGACATGCCCGAGACGTTGCGCGGCAGCTCGCCGACCCGCAGCTCCGGCCCGAACGAGCAGAAGCGGAGCTTGGAATGGGCGAGGAACAGGTAGTTCACCCGCTCGGTCACGTGGTCGGAGAACTCGTTGCCGAGCGCGAAGCCGAGGCGGAACGGCGTGCCATCCTTGCCGATATAGTAGATGCCGGCGATTTCGGGCTCCTCGCCGGCGTCCTTGGCGAAGGCGGGCGAGGGGATCGGCTGGCCCGGCGCGGTGACGGTGTAGCCGTTGCCCTTGTAGAACCATTCGGGCTGTACGCCGATCTCGCCCGGCGCGGGCTTGCCGCCTTCGAGACCCATGCGGAACATCTTCATCGAATCGGTGAGCGGCGCTTCGGCCTGCTGCTGGTTCGATTTGTGCATGGCGTCGCGGGTCGATGCCGAACCGAGGTGGGTGAGGCCGGTGCCGGTGACATAGAGGTGCGACGGATCGGCATGATCGACCGGGGCCAGCAGGCGGCCTTCGCGGGCGAGCGCCTCGCGATCGAGTTTGGCGCCGAGGCCTTTTTCGATCACCACGGCGCGCAGCGACAGCCCGCGTTCGGCGGCTTCGGCGGCGAGCGCATAGACGCTCTCAGCCCCCGTAACCACGCTGGTAGCGCCGCCTTCGGTGGCGCCGACGGCGCGCGCGCCCTTGTCGTTCTCGAACTGGATGAGATGCATGAAGCCCATTCCCTCGGTTTTCGTTGCCGCCCTATAGCGCGGCCCGGCGGCGAATGCATTGGGATTTTGGATGTAGATCACCAATGCCGGTGCCAAGGGGCCGCGACGCTCGAATCGCAAGGAGCCGGTGCGTAAGGAACAGCGAATTTACCCCCTTGACGATTTGGAAACGAAATGAGAACAGAATGAGTACATTCGATGGACATGTTATCGGTTTGCGCGGCGCGGACCGAAGTGGAATAAGGGAGACCGGTGATGGCTGCTGTTGCGCCTCTGCGAGTTATTGAGGGATCGATGGATAAGGAAAAGGCGCTGGCAGCAGCGCTGAGCCAGATCGAGCGGAATTTCGGCAAGGGCACGGTGATGCGCTTCGGCGAGGGCGCCATTGCCCAGGTCGAAGCGATTTCCACTGGCTCGCTCGGACTGGATATCGCACTGGGCATCGGTGGGTTGCCGCGCGGCCGCATCGTCGAAGTGTTCGGGCCGGAAAGCTCGGGCAAGACCACGCTGGCGCTGCATGTGGTGGCCGAGGCGCAGAAGAATGGCGGCATCGCCGCCTTCGTCGATGCCGAGCACGCGCTTGATCCGATCTACGCCAGGAAGCTCGGCGTGAAGGTCGATGAACTCTTGATCTCGCAGCCCGATACCGGTGAGCAGGCGCTCGAGATCGCCGATACGCTGGTGCGCTCCGGCGCCGTCGACGTGCTGGTGGTCGACTCGGTGGCGGCGCTGACCCCGAAAGCCGAACTCGAAGGTGAGATGGGCGATTCGATGCCGGGCCTGCAGGCCCGCCTGATGAGCCAGGCGATGCGCAAGCTCACCGGCTCGATTTCGAAGTCGAAGGCCATGGTGATCTTCATCAACCAGATCCGCATGAAGATCGGCGTGATGTACGGCTCGCCCGAAACCACCACCGGCGGTAACGCGCTGAAGTTCTACTCCTCGGTTCGCCTCGACATCCGCCGCATCGGCGCGATCAAGGAGCGCGAGGAAGTCATCGGCAACCAGACTCGCGTCAAGGTGGTCAAGAACAAGCTGGCCCCGCCGTTCCGCCAGGTCGAGTTCGACATCATGTATGGCGAAGGCATCTCCAAGACCGGCGAACTGCTCGATCTCGGCGTGAAGTCGGGGCTCGTCGAGAAGTCCGGCGCCTGGTTCTCCTATGACAGCCAGCGGCTGGGGCAGGGGCGTGAAAACTCCCGCCAGTTCCTCAAGGACAATCCGGCGATCGCCGACCAGATCGAAAAGGGGGTTCGCGAGAGCTCCGGTATCCTCGGCGAGGCGCTGCTGGCCGGTCCGGAAGGTGACGAGGGCGACGACGGGGACGCGTGATCGGTCCGGTTGCGAACTGAACAGAAGGGCGCCCAGGTGGCGCCCTTTCGTTTTGGGCGATGCTGGGTGTCTGCTCTCAAGGTGTGCCATCGCACCGTAGGCGGGGACCCAGTGAGATCTCTCAACGCCAGCAGTTGCTGAAGCATCCCACTGGGTTCCCGCCTGCGCGGGAATGACATCGGCGGGGTGGGCGAGATCAAGCCGCATCGTCAAGCCCAATCTGCCGCCTCTCGCCACCCTGTGCTGGACACAACCGCAAGCCCCGCGATAGAAGGCGTTTCCTGTTGTTCTTGGCGGGGCTACGGCCTCGCCATTTGTCTGTAAGAGACCCGTCATGACGAGCGTGAACGATATCCGGTCGAGCTTTCTGAGCTACTTCGCGAACAATGGTCACGAAGAAGTCGCCTCGAGCCCGCTGGTGCCGCGGAACGATCCGACCCTGATGTTCACCAATGCCGGCATGGTGCAGTTCAAGAACGTCTTCACCGGCGTCGAGAAGCGCGACTACGTGCGGGCGACCAGCTCGCAGAAATGCGTGCGCGCCGGGGGCAAGCACAATGACCTCGACAATGTCGGGTTCACGGCGCGCCACCACACCTTCTTCGAGATGCTCGGCAACTTCTCGTTCGGCGACTACTTCAAGGAGCACGCGATCGAGCTGGCCTGGAACCTGCTCACCAAGGAGTGGGGTCTGCCCAAGGAGAAGCTGACAGCGACGATCTACGAAGACGACGATGAGGCGATGGCGCTGTGGAAGAAGATCGCCGGCCTGCCTGAGGATCGCATCGTGCGGCTCGGCGCCAAGTCGAACTTCTGGCAGATGGGCGATACGGGCCCCTGCGGCCCGTGCTCGGAAATCTTCTACGACCACGGTGACAAGTACTGGGGCGGCCCTCCGGGCTCGCCCGAGGAAGATGGCGACCGCTTCGTCGAGATCTGGAACCTGGTGTTCATGCAGTTCGAGCAGTTCGCGGACGGCTCGCGCACCAGCCTGCCCAAGCCCTCGGTCGATACCGGCTCGGGGCTCGAGCGCGTCGCCGCGGTGATGCAGGGCACCAACAACAACTACGAGATCGACCTGTTCAAGTCGCTGGTCTCGTCGACCATGCACGCCACCAACTTCAATGGCGATCCGACGACCCCGAGCCTGCGCGTCATCTCCGACCACGTGCGCGCCATGAGCTTCCTCATTGCCGAGGGCGTGCTGCCGTCGAACGAAGGTCGCGGCTATGTGCTGCGCCGCATCATGCGCCGCGCCATGCGCCACGCGACCCTGCTCGGCGCCACCGACCCGGTGATCCACAAGATCGTGCCGACGCTGGTCAGGGAAATGGGCCAGGCCTATCCCGAGCTGGTGCGCGGCGAGCAGATGATCGAGGAGACGGTTCGGCTCGAGGAGCAGCGCTTCCTCAAGACGCTGAGCCGCGGTCTCGTCATCCTCGACGAAGCCACCGCCGAGCTCAAGCAGGGCGACATGCTCGAGGGCGTCACCGCCTTCAAGCTCTACGATACCTATGGCTTCCCGCTCGACCTGACGCAGGATGCGCTGCGCACCCGCGGCATCAATGTCGACCTCTCGGGCTTTGAGGATGCGATGGCCCGCCAGCGCGCCGAGGCTCGGAAGAGCTGGGCCGGTTCGGGCGAGGCGAGCGAGGACAAGGTCTGGTTCGCGGTGGCCGATCAGGTCGGCCCGACCGAGTTCCTCGGCTACGAGACCGAGACCGCCGAAGGCGCGGTTACCGCGCTGGTCAAGGGCGGCGCCATCGTCGACGAACTGAAGGTCGGCGACGAGGGCTATGTGGTGCTCAACCAGACGCCGTTCTACGGCGAGAGCGGCGGCCAGGTCGGCGATACCGGCTCGCTCTCCGGCGAAGGCATCGCGGCCAGCGTGACGGACACGGTCAAGAACAATGGCGTCTTCGGCCATAAGGTGAAGGTCACCGAGGGTACGATAACGGTCGGCTCACCGCTGGCGCTGCTCGTCGATCACGACCGGCGCTCGGCCATCCGGGCCAACCACTCGGCCACGCATCTGCTGCACGAGGCGCTGCGCCTGGTGCTGGGCGACCACGTGGCGCAGAAGGGCTCGTTGGTTTCGGCCGATCGGCTGCGTTTCGATTTCGTCCACACCAAGCCGATCACCCCGCAGGAACTGGCTCAGGTCGAAGAGATCGCCAACGACATCGTCCTGCAGAACTCGCCGGTCGAAACGCGCCTGATGGGCGTCGAGGAGGCCAAGGAGTCCGGGGCTCGCGCGCTGTTCGGCGAGAAATACGGCGATGAAGTGCGGGTGGTTTCAATGGGCGACCCGACCGGCAATGCCGTGGGCTGGTCGGTCGAACTTTGCGGCGGCACGCATGTGCGCCGCACCGGCGATATCGGCCTGATCACCATCCTTGGCGATTCCGGCGTCGCCGCCGGCGTGCGCCGCCTCGAGGCGCTGACTGCCAAGGGGGCGCGCCAGCATGCGCGCACCAATGCCAATCTCGTCGCCGGCGTCGCCGATGCGCTGCATGTGGGGCCGCACGAGGTGTTCACCCGCATCGAGGCGCTGCAGGAAAACCTGAAGAAGGCCGAGCGCGCGCTCACCGACGCCAACAAGAAACTGGCGCTGGGCGGTGGCGGTTCAGCGCCGGCTTCGGCCGATGAGACGGTCAACGGCGTCACCTATGTCGGCCGCGCCGTCGAGGGCATTTCGGCCAAGGACGTCAAGGGCCTGGTCGATACCGAGAAGAAGCGGATCGGTTCGGGTGTGGTTACGGTTGTGCTGAAGGGCGACGACGGCCGCGGCACCGTCGCTGTCGGCGTTACCGATGACCTGACCGGCAAGTATTCGGCCGGCGAACTGATCAAGCTGGCGACTGCGGCTTTGGGTGGGCAGGGCGGCGGTGGCCGTCCCGACATGGCGCAGGGCGGCGGTCCTGATGGCGCCAGGGGCGCCGACGCCATCGCAGCGGTGCGCGGCGGGCTGTAGTATATGAGAGCGAGTGGGCGCGTGCTGCCCCTCGCTCTGACCTTGTCTTCCGGTTGCCGGAGGCGCGTCGCCTGGATGCGATGCCTCTCCCTTCTCCCCTCAGGGGAGAAGGTGGCCGAAGGCCGGTTGAGGGGTGAAGCGGCGCAACATACGCTCGCTGAGAAGCTGAACCCCTCACCCTAGTTCCGCTACGGACCTGACGGTCCTAGCTGCACTAGCCCTCTCCCCTCAGGGGCGAGGGGACGATGTGGGGCAGCCCGTGCCCGGTCCCAAGACTTCCCGACCAACCTACACCGGATCCGGGCCCGGCCCTTTGAAATCGTCCGGCGAGGGATTGTCTCGCCGGGCGCGGTATTCGGCCCAGCGTCCGGCGATGCGGGTGCGGGCGCCGTCGGCGAAGATATTGGCGAGCCCGGCGGCAACGATGACGCCAAGCCCGGCGAGGCTGATCGCATCGGGCACTTCGCTGAAGAACAAAGCGCCGAACAGCAGCGCCCAGATGATCTGGCTGTACTGCATCGGCGCCACCCGGCTCGCCGGGGCCAGCGCCACGCCCTTGAGCTGCAGCAGATAGCCGATGCCGCCCAGCACGCCGCAGGCCACCAGCCCGCCCAGCAGCAGCGGGCTCGGCCAGCTGAAGCCGATCACGAAGACGCCGACCAGGTTGACCGCCAGCGTGAGCAGGCCGGGCAGGGCGAACAGTGTCACCCGCCGCTCGGCTCCCGAGATCAGCCGGATGGTGGTCAGCGACACGGCGGCAGCCAGCGCACAGATGAAGGCTGCGATGTGCCCCAGTTCGATCTCGCGGAAGCCCGGCCGCACCACCAGCAGCACGCCGAGAAAGCTGATCACCACCAGGGCCCAGCGATCGAACGACACTTCTTCCTTGAGCACGACGACCGAGAGGATGGTCGCCAGCACCGGGATGAGGAAGACCAGGCAATAGGCTTCGGCCAGCGGGATGGTGACGAAGGCGTAGGTAATCAGCACGGCGCTCAGGGTGCGGCAGAGCGCGACGAGGATGATCAGCGCCGGGCGGTTGAGCTTGAAGGTGTCGCGCCAGCGCTCTTCGCGCGGCTTGGAGAACAGGGCCGGCAGGAACGAGAAGACCGTGGTGAAGAGGCCAATCTCGAAGACGTTGAGCGAGCCGCCCAGCGCCTTGACCAGCGCATCGGCGGTCGAGAATGACGCCATGCCGCCCAGCACGCAAAGCACGCCGAGCGACACCGGTGAGAGGGAGCGCAGCATCTACTTGCCCGGCGCCACTTGCGCCTCATCGTCGGCCTCGGCGCGGCGCGGCAGCTTGGCATCGTCGCCCAGCGGCGGGCTGACTTCGGAAACGGCACTGGCCGGACCGAAGACCGACAGGCGCGAGAAGATGCGGATGCGCGTTTCGTCCGACATCACGTTGAGGATGCCGCAGATGGCAACGACGACGAGCCCGCAATAGGCGACGCTATCGGGATACTCGGCATAGAACACGGCGCCGAAGACGATGGCCCAGGCGATCTGGCTGTACTGGGCCGGCGCGATCATGCTGATCGGCGCGGTGCGCGTCGCGGTGATGAACAGGATGTTGCCGGTGCCGCCCAGGGCCCCGATCAGGATCAGGAAGGCGAACTCCTCGAGCGTCGGCCAATGGAACCCGGCGACGACCATCAGGACGGAGTTGATGACGACAACGTAGCCCAGCGGCAGGCCGAGCAGGCTGACGCGCTTTTCGACCGGGGCGACCTTGCGCAGCGTGGTGGTAGCGATGCCGCCCATCACCGCGGCGCCGACCGCCATGAGGTGGCCGAGTTGCAGTTCGCGAAAGCCCGGCCGGACCACGAGCAGCACGCCGCAGAAGCTGGCGCCGAGGAACAGCCAGCGCTGCCAGGTCACGGTTTCGCCGAGGAAGCTACGCGACAGCGCCACCACGATGATCGGCGCGAGGAACGCAATGGAGTACGCCTCGGCCAGCGGAATGTGGGTGAAGGCATAGATGATGCAGAGGTTGCCGATCACCCCCGCGATGCTGCGCAAATGCACCAGATAGGGATGGCGCATGCGATGCAGGTGCCGCCAGTGCTCGCCCTTGGGCTTGGTGAAGATCGCCGGAATGAAGGAAAACAGCGCCGTCCAGAAAGCAATTTCGAAGACGGAGAGGCTGGTGCCGAACCCTTTGATGATGGCGTCGCAGCAGGAATAGAGGAGGTAGGCGAAAAGCGCGAAAACGACGCCGGAGGGCATCTTCTGGGTATCCAAGAGGGGAGGGACGGCAACTGGTATGTTAGTCCTATACGATGGGTCGGCTGCACCGTCGATGGGCGTGAATGCCACAGGCCCTAATTATTTCGTCTCTACTTGAAGCGTTCACGCGCGAGCGGACCGATGGTCTCGATTTTGTTGGTCCAGACGTAGCCGGCAAAGTCGTTCGGCACCTGAGCCAACAGTTCGGGCGTATCGATGCCGGCAGTGCCGGGGTCGCCGGAGCTGTAAGGGCCAAGCAGGATCACCTCGGAGCCCGCCTGCTGCAGGCGCTCGATGAAGAGGTTCGGCCAGCCCCAGACGAATGGCGCCAGGTTGATCGGCAGCATGACCTTGGTGTTGCGGCAGGCGTCCGGCACGAAGCCGGTCCAACCCAGTCCCTCGTATTGCAGCAGGCAATCGATAAGACCCTTGCGCGACCAGACATTGAGCTCGCCGATCAGCTCGGCGGCGCGATAGGTCGGCGGATCGCCGCCATAGGCGCCCCAGACGGCCGGCCGCCATTGCGGGTGCGACGACAGCAGCTCAGCCAGCATGTCGCCCTCGCGTGCCTCGTTGCTCTTGAAGTTGACGAGGAAGCGTTCGGCGGGGAGGGCGGTGAACACCTCCTGCAACTCAGGCATCAGCCCGACGCCCTTGCCGCGGAACGGATAAGTCGCACCGTCGTCTGCGGTGTAGCCGTAGCCGATATCGAGCAGCTTCAGCGACGCCATGTCGTGGCTGCGGGTTTCGCCGGTGCCTTCGGTGCGGCAATCGACGGTCCAGTCATGCAGTACGGCAAACTGGCCATCGGTGGTCGGATGGACATCGAGCTCGACGATATCGGCGCCCGCGGCGAAGGCCGCCTGCATCGAGGGGATGGTATTCTCGAGGTAGTCGTGGGCCGGCACATCGATCCGCTCGGCGGTGCAGGTATCGTTGTCGAGGCCCGCCCGATCGAAGGTCTGATGCACGCCGCGATGGGCGATCAGCTCGAGCTTTCCCTCAGGTGGCGCCACGCGCCAGGACGCATTCCAGACGTAGACCGCGGCGACAATGACCGCGAGGCCGAGCAGAATCTTTTTGAACATCAGTACCCCTCAAATGGGGCCGACGCTCGTTTTGGTTCGTGGCTCAAGTATGGCGCGGGGGCTCAGCCGCAGTTGAGTTTGGAGCCGAGGAAATCGGTCTCGCACTGGATGCGCCGGAGCGTCGCGAGGTCTTCATCGGTAGGGGCTTCGCCGTTCGGCTTGACCACGACGGCCTCGACCACGGCGCTGCTGTCGCCATCGAGGATGCCGAACCAGACGAAGGTCGCGGCGGTATCGATAAAGGCGCCTTCGCGCACGAAGCCGGTGTCGCTGGTGACATCGTTGGTGTAGGCGCGACCCAGCGCACCCTGCGCCAGGGCGCTGTCATAGAGCTGGCGCCCGCCGACCCGCTCGAAAACGAAGACATCGCCCAGGTGCGAGACGCGCGAGCTGGGCGTACTGGCGTCGACCACGAGGTCGCTGGGCATGGTCGGCAGCAGCGGCGGCAGCGCCGTATTGAAGCGGTTGGCGTCGATATCAGCTTCGCCCGGCAGGTCGAGGCCATCGATATCGGCGTCGAGCGGCAGGAAGAAGCTGTTGAGCGGCCCCTTGGCGAAGATGCGCTTCAGCGGGTCGCGCCCGACCCCGGCAGTGGACCAGCCATGCTGGCGATTGAAGAAGCTGGTGCTCGCCGCATTGAGGCCATCGAGGCCGGGGGAGAAGTAGAGCGCGATCTCGTAGTCGCCATCGGTCGCCATCGAGGCGTCGGTGGCCGAGCAACTGCCGATATCGAGCAGGCGCTCGCCGAGCTTGTAGCCCGAGATCGGGCCGGCGAACTCGGCCTTGCCGATCGCCGGGGTGTAGTCGGATTGGAAGCGCCACTGCATGTCGTAAGGGTCGGCCCGCTCATCGATGGCCAGCAGACGGAAACAGGCCTCGCGGATGGCCGAGGGCAGGTCGGTGATCCAGCCTGAAGACGGCGTCGGCGGCAGCGTCACTCGCGCCAGATAGAGGTCTTCGCCCGTCAGCAGGTTGTAGGTTTCCTCCGGTCCCATGCCGACCATCCTGAAGATGACCTCGGGATCGACATTCCACTTCACCAGCTCCTTGACCATCAAGGCGAGCGAATCCCGGGTCTGGCCCTGCATGGCCATAGCGCCGCGCTCGTTCAGGGCATTGATAAAGGACTGTTCGTCGGCATAGGGGGCGTGGAAGCCGACGATGGACCCCGGCTCGACCATTCGGTCGACATAGGTGCCGACACCGTCCTGGCTGGACCAGGCGGAGCCGCCTAGGAAAGCGAAGGCGCAGGCGGAGTAGCAGCTGCTGCCGCGCTCGACGACGGTGGCGATGTGGTTGGCGCGCAGGAAATCGGCAAGCGCCAAACCCTCGTAATAGCTACCGCCCGGGCCGTTCAGCGTCAGCACCGCCGTGGCGCCGCCATCGGGGCCGATACAGGACAGGCGGCATTTGACGAAGGTGTCGTACATGCTCTGCAGCGTCGCGAAGTCGCCGTCGGCGGTGTCGCCATCATAGTGCAGGTGAGGCACCGGGTGGGTGGCGGAATACTGCATTGAGACGATGGAAATAGTCGCAGCCGAGGCGCTAATCGGCTGGACGACGAAGATCGACAGCAGTGCGATCGAAAAGGCGAGAAGGCGCATGCGGAAACTCCCCCGAGAACTGTAGTTCTAGGAGGTTTGACGCTCGCCGTTCAAGCGTCCTTGGGTGTTATGGCGGATCAGAGAGCGCGGACCCGGTTGTTGCGCGGACCGTGCTCCAGCTCGACCAGGCCGAGGGCTTCGAGCACCGGCGTCACGTAATTGGCGAAGCGACCACGGAACCCCTTCCTGATGCCATACCAACCGCCCACCGGGTTGTCGGGAGCGCGGGCCCAGGCTTCGACGGTACCGGGCTTGGCGTCCTTCTGTTCATCGGCGTTGCCGAGCTCCATCCAGTCGCCGTGCTGCTTTAGCATCTGGTGCAGATCTTCGATGGCCCGGAGGTGGTAGCGCAGCTCGGTACCGCCGGCGACACAAACCAGGGCGGGCGGCGATGCATCGGGAGCGCGGTAAAGCGTGATGTCGCTGCTGCCCGGTGGGGTCTTGAGCAACCACGGATCGTCTTTGGTACCTGCTGGCATCATCGGCTCCTCATCTCGCGCCGCAAACTATAGACCGGCCAGATGACGGAGGCACCAGCGAGAGCGCAGGCGGCGATGCAATCGCCGCCTGCCATTGTGTTGGACCTCAGGCCGCCATGGCCTGCTTCAGGTTGGCGTCGATGGCGTCGAGGAAGCCGAGGGTCGAGAGCCACTTCTGATCCGGACCGACGAGCAGGGCGAGATCCTTGGTCATCTGGCCGGCCTCGACGGTGTCGATGCAGACCCGTTCCAGGGTCTCGGCGAACTTCGCCAGCTCGGCATTGCCGTCGAGCTTGGCGCGGTGCTGCAGGCCACGCGTCCAGGCGAAGATCGAGGCGATGGAGTTGGTCGACGTCTCCTTGCCCTGCTGGTGCTGGCGGTAGTGCCGGGTGACGGTGCCGTGCGCGGCTTCCGCCTCGACGATCTTGCCATCGGGGGTCATCAGCACCGAGGTCATCAGGCCGAGCGAGCCAAAGCCTTGCGCCACGATGTCGGACTGCACGTCGCCATCGTAGTTCTTGCAGGCCCAGACGTAGCCGCCGGACCACTTCAGTGCCGAGGCGACCATGTCGTCGATCAGACGGTGCTCGTACCAGATCTTCAGTTCGTCGAACTTCGCCTTGTAATCGCGGTCGAAGATCTCCTGGAAGATGTCCTTGAAGCGACCGTCATAGGCCTTGAGGATGGTGTTCTTGGTGGAGAGGTAGCACGGCACCTTGCGGTTGATGGCGTAGTTGAACGAGGCGTGGGCGAAGTCGGCGATGGAGTCGTCGAGGTTGTACATGCCCATGGCGACACCCGCGGACGGGGCGTCGAACACGTCATATTCCTGCACCGTGCCGTCATCGCCGACGAATTTCATCGTCAGCTTGCCCTTGCCCGGGAACTTGAAGTCGGTGGCGCGATACTGGTCGCCGAAGGCGTGACGACCCACGATGATCGGCTGGGTCCAGCCGGGCACCAGGCGCGGCACGTTCGACATGATGATCGGCTCGCGGAAGATCACGCCGCCCAGGATGTTGCGGATGGTGCCGTTGGGCGACTTCCACATCTTCTTGAGCTTGAACTCTTCGACGCGCTGCTCATCGGGCGTGATAGTGGCGCACTTGATGCCGACGCCGTGCTTCTTGATGGCGTTGGCCGCGTCGACCGTCACCTGGTCGTTGGTGGCGTCGCGGTTCTCGACCGAGAGGTCGTAATACTCGATATCGAGATCGAGATAGGGAAGGATCAGCTTGTCCTTGATCGCCTGCCAGATGATGCGGGTCATCTCATCGCCGTCGAGATCGACGACAGGGTTGGCAACTTTGATCTTGGCCATGCGTAAGCTCCTCAGCGGCGCGGAAAATCTGATGCGGGGCCTAATAGCATGAAATCGGGCGAGCGGAAGCGCCCGCCTCGCCGATCCACTTCGACGAACCCCGCCCTCACTTGACACCGTGTAACTACACACTATTTGTCGACGCATGGATGATTTCAGCCGGTGCATGGTTTCGAATACGCGGATGGCGGCGCGGGCGATTACGCGGCGCTATGATGCCTATACGCGGCCATTCGGCATCACCTCGACGCAGTACTCGGTGCTCGGGCTGATCGTTGCCTCGGGCGAGCGGAACGTCAGCGAGCTGGCGGAACAGCGCGGCTTCGAGCGCACGACGCTGACGCGCAACCTCGACCGGCTGGAAAAGATGGGGCTGATCGCGTCGCGGCCGGCCGAGCATGGCAATGGGCGGATCTGCTCGCTGACAGCAAAAGGTCGCGACCTGGTCAACGAGTTGCTGCCGCTTTGGCGCAAGGCGCAGGCGGAAATCCGTGCCGAGCTCGGCGCCGACGGCTTTGAAGACACCCTGATGAAACTGCAGCGGCTCGCCACTATCTGAAAGCGGTACGGCAGCCGACTGACTTTGAAACAACCGTGTAACTACACGAGAAGGAAGAATTCCGATGGCAACTCAGTCCGATCCGATCGTCGTCACTGGCATGGGCGCCGTCAGCCCGCTCGGAGTTGGTGTCGATACCAACTGGGCTCGATTGATCGAGGGGCGGAGCGGGATTGGGCCAAACACCCGGTTCGACGTGACCGACTACAACGCCAAGATCGCGGGCTTGGTGCCCGAGAAGGCGAACGATCCCGAGGGCTTCGATCCGCTGGTCGCGATCGACGCCAAGGACATCAAGAAGATGGGCCTGTTTATCCAGTACGGGCTGGTGGCGGCGCAGGAAGCGCTGAACCAGGCGGGCTGGCATCCGACAACGCCGGAAGATCAGGCGGCAACGGCAACAATCATCGGCTCCGGCGTGGGCGGCTCGCCGGTAATGGCACACGCTGTCGAGACGATCATCGAGAAGGGGCCGCGGCGGCTGTCGCCATTCACCGTGCCGGCGTTCCTGCCGAACCTTGCGGCCGGATGGATCTCGATCAACTACGGCTTCAAGGGCCCCATCGGAGCGCCGGTCACGGCCTGCGCGGCATCGGCCCAGGCGATCGGTGACGGCATGCGCTTGATCTTGACCGGCGAGGCCGAAGTGGCTGTGGTCGGCGGTGCCGAGGGATCGGTCGACATGATCTCAGTCGGCGGGTTCGGCGCGGCGCGGGCGTTGGCGACGGCGTTCAACGACGATCCACAGGCAGCATCGCGCCCGTTCGACCGGAGGCGCGATGGCTTCGTGCTGGCCGAGGGGGCGGCAGTGCTGGTGATCGAGCGGTTGAGTCACGCCGTGGCCCGCGGTGCGACGCCCCTCGCGATACTGTCTGGTTACGGGACCTCGGCGGACGCGTACCATCTCACTTCTGGCGAGCCGACGGGCGCGGGCGCACAGGTGGCGATGGCCAATGCACTGAGAATGGCCGGGGTTTCGACTGGCGAGATCGACTACATCAACGCTCATTCCACGTCCACGGGAGTGGGCGACGCGGCGGAGCTGGCCGGCATCGGGGCATTGTTCTCCAATCGTGGCAAGGATCTTGCGATCTCCTCGACCAAGTCGTCCACCGGCCACCTGATGGGGGCGGCGGGCGCGATCGAAGCGGTCTACTCGATCGAAGCGATCCGGCATGGCATTGTCCCGGCAACGCTCAACCTCGATGACCCGGATGTCGGCGAGCGCTTCGACCTGGTGCCGAAGGTGGCCAGGAAGAAGACACTGCGGCACGTGCTGTCGAACGGCTTCGGCTTTGGCGGGGTCAACGCTTCGCTGGTGTTCTCGGCGATCTAGCTCTCACTTGGGCGTTGGGGTGGGCCGCCATTTCACCACCCGCTCGATCTCCTCGCTGCGAAGCGGGGACCCATTTCACGTCCTGCGATGGCTGCGCGTTGGGTCCCTGCTTTCGTGTTGTGTCCCGTGAGGTTGGCGAGGGCCTCGGCTGGTGCCTTGTAGTCGAGGCACCTGAGGCGGGTTTTGTTGTAGCTATCGACGAAAGCGTAGAGGAAGGC